>DATKUQ010000371.1:0-3559 GCA_035530495.1 Burkholderiales bacterium | reverse complement strand
TTCGCCCGATTGCTTCATCCCCGCCTCCACCGCCTTCGCTCCCTGCTCGGCAGCCATCACCGCGGCGCCGGTCGCCTTCTGAATCTCGCCCAGGATCGTGCGCACCTGCCCGGTCGCCTGCTTGGACTGCTCGGCCAGACTCTTGACTTCCTGCGCCACTACCGCGAAGCCCTTGCCCTGCTCGCCCGCCCGCGCCGCCTCGATCGCGGCATTCACCGCCAGCAGGTTCGACTGCTCGGCCAGATCGTTCACCGTGGCGATGATTTCCCCGATCGCCTGGCTTTGCTCCGACAGCCGCACGATGCTCCCTGCGACCGACTCCATCTGCTCCTGGATGCGCTGCATCCCCTGGATGGTGCCCTCCACCGACTTGCGTCCGGCCTGCGACACCTGCGCCACCTTCTGCGCACTCTCCGAGACGTACTTAGCCTTCTGGTTCGAGACGCCGGCCGCCTGCTTCACCTCCTCCACCGTCGCGGTGGTCTCGCTCACCGCGCTCGCCGTCTCCGCCGCGCCCGCAGCCACCTGCGTCGTCGTCGCAAGAATCTCGGCCGAAGACGACGACAGTTGGGCGATACTTTCCCGGAGCTGCAGGGTAATGGCGCGAGTGATCCGAAAGCCCACCAAGCTCAATAGAGCGATCGCCAACGGGATACCGTAAACGATGACCGAAATCGTCGTCTGGGCACTGACTTTTGCTTCCGCATCGCGCTGTTCCAACAAGGTTTTCTCTTCGTTCCGCATCGCGGCAATCACCTTGCGAATATCATCCATCGCGTCCTTGCCCTGATCCGACTGGACCACCTTTAACGCAGCGTCAAACCCTTTGCTTCTGCGCAAGTCGATCGTCTCCTTGAGTTCGGCGAGCTTAGTCGCGATCAGAGGCTCCATGGCGTCGAGCCGACGCTGCTGGTTTGGGTTATCCGCGGTTAAGCGGCGCAAATTCTGCACGATCTTATTCACTGCGCTTGTGCCGGCCTGATACGGTTTCAAATACTGGTCTTCGCCAACTATGATGTAGCCACGCTGCCCGGTCTCGGCATCCTGCAACGCGGAAAGCACGGCTTCGAGATTGTCCAATACCTTATAGGTGTGCACCTTCAGATCAGTGGCCTCGATGAATCCGCTCGTATTGCGATATGAGGTCATGCCAATGGCGATCAGAATGACGAGCGCCAAAGCATATCCGGCTCCAATCTTTGTTCCCACAGACCAATTCATCGCGCTATCCTCCCTTCGGTGGAAAACTCCGGCGAACCGCCGCCATACCTTGTAGTGCTCCGCCAGCGCCTTGAGTTTCTGTACCATTTCATCTCTTCTTCTCCTTGCATGTTTTCCTAGCTGCCATTCTCGACCCCGGCCTCAGGCTGCTAACTACCCACCTGCTCCTGCACCACGATGTACTCGTCGGCGAGCAGCTTCCCCGCATCGAGCACGACCGTGCGCTCCGGCGTGATCCCCTTCAGGTATTTCTCCCGGATGCCGGTGAGCGTGGGCAGCGAGGGCTGGATTTCAGCCAGCGCAATGCGGCGCACGCCGAGGATGACGTCCGCGAGCATACCGAACACCATGTTCGCGGACTCGAGAACGATGACTTTGTTCAGGTCGGGCAAACCGGTTTGCGCGAGGTCGAAGAACTTGCGCAGGTCGATCACCGAAACGATCTCGCCGCGCAGGTTGACGATGCCAAGCACAAACGCCGGCGTGCACGGCAGCGGGGTGAGGTTTTCCAGGGGATAAACCTCGCGCACATAAGAGGATTCGACCGCGTAGCGCTCATGGGCGAGCAGAAATTCCACCACCTCGATGCTTTGAGCCAGGGTTTGCGTCCTGCCGGGCTCGGCGGCGAGCGCAAGCGCCCTCTCGCGCAGGATCCGCTTGGTCTCATCGACACCGGGCGTCCAGGCCTGTTCGCCGGCGACTTGCGCGGCGTCCATACGCGCGCGCACTTCGGCCCAGTCGATAGCTGCCCGCCGTGTCTTGTTTGAAGCAGGCTTGCGCGCGCTCATACGGCCAGCTCCTTATGCGCGCGCGGCAGGCTCGCCTGCACCGAAGCGATGATTTCGACGAGCCGGCCGGCGTTCAGTCCATCCGCCTCCGGCAGCAAGGCATCGGCCGGGGATGCCCGGAGCAGGGTCAGTGCATTGCCGAAATGCCGTCGCGCTTCCCGCTGGCGCCCACCGGACAGACAAAGGTTGCCCAATGCGAAATGGGCGAGCGCGAAATCCGGCTCCAGGTAAAGCGCACGACCGAGCGAACGTTCGGCCCTCTCGATTTGTCCTTGCTCCTGGCAGATCGCCGCAAGCAGAAAATAGTGCGCCGGGTTCAGCTTGTCCGCGGCGATCGCCTTCTCGCACCACTCGGTCGCTTCGGCGAGCCTACCCTCATCGGCGCAGGCGCGGGCTTTGGTCCACGGCATATCGCGCTCGTCGTGCTCGCCCGAATCCGCGACTTCGGCTTCCTTCGCTTGCAGGCCGCCTGCTTCGTACAAGATTTCCGGCGCGAAAACCGATCGGGCCACGCTGAAAACCGCGGGCTCCGGCGGCGCAGCCGGCGCCGGCGCGTGTGCTGCCGCGGCGTTCGCTTCGTACCACGGGGCCTGATACCCGACAGCGGCGTTCCGCGGCCCGCCGGCCGCCATCTTGCGATACAGGAACGCGCCCGGAAACTCGACCGCAGTGAACGCGGAAAACTGGACGTTCAAAGTTTCGGTTGGGCTGGTGATCAGCCAGCCGCCTTCGACGAGCGAGCGGTGCAGCTTGTCGACGACTTTTCGTGCCCTTTCCTGGGCGAAATACATCAGTACGTTGCGGCACAAGATCACATCCATCGCGTTCGTGCTGTTCACCAGCGACGGGTAAGCGTCGTCGGCGAGGTTGAGATAGGAAAACGCCACCATCCGTCGTATTCGCGGTTGGATCTCGAAGCGTCCGTCCTGTCGTCTCGTGAAATACCGCTCCTTGAGCCAGCCGGGCGTGTCGCGAAAGGACCATGCGCCGTATACCCCCTGTGCCGCCTTGCGCAGGAACTGCGGGTTGATGTCGGTCGCCAGGATGGTCAGGTTCCAGTTCTCGAAATCGGGGATCAGGCGGTGGAGCAACATGGCGATCGAATAGGGCTCCTCGCCGCTGCAGCAGCCGGCGCTCCAGATACGAAGATGCTTCTCGGATTGGGCGCGGGCACGAAGCAGTTCCGGCAGGATCTGGTGTTCGAAAATGTCGAGGCTTAGTTTCTCGCGGAAGAAATAGGTCTCTCCCACTGTCAGGTGATTCGCCAGCGCTTCAATTTGAGTTCGCGTCAGCGGCGCGGACAGCAGCCAATGAATGTAGCCCTCGGCTTCCGCGTATCCCGACTCGCGTGACGCGGCGGCGATGCCGCGTTCAAGATCGCGCCAGCGCGCTCTCGGGAAATGCAGCCCCATCTGCGATTCGAGGAAATCGCTTAGCCGCGATAGCAGCGAATCGGGCAAGGCGTTCGGCAGTTCGACGGCCATTCGTCAGCCCTTTTACAGCGCCAGATCCAGGGACTGCTCTTCCTCTGGAGAAAAGAACCGGTTCAG
>DATKUQ010000370.1:0-6862 GCA_035530495.1 Burkholderiales bacterium | reverse complement strand
TCCTGCAAGGCATACGTGCAGCACTGGACGCAAGATGAATTGGTTGCAGAAACTGCTGCCGCCCAAGATCAAGCGCTCGATTGGCCCGAGCAAGCGCGCCGTGCCCGAGGGGCTGTGGATCAAATGCGGGTCCTGCGACGCTGTGCTGTACGCTACCGACCTGGAGAAAAACCTCAACGTTTGTCCAAAATGCAACTACCACAATCGTCTGTCGGCGCGGGCGCGCATCGAAATGCTGCTCGACCCCGAAGGCCGGTTCGAGATCGGCGCCGAGGTGTTGCCGGTGGACAGCCTCAAGTTCAAGGACAGCAAACGTTATGCCGACCGCCTCGAGGGCGCGCAGCGGCAGACCGGCGAAAGCGATGCTTTGGTGGTAATGCAGGGCGCGATCAAGAACATTCCGCTGGTTGCAGCGGTATTCGAGTTCGATTTCATGGGCGGATCGATGGGCTCGGTGGTGGGCGAGCGTTTCGTGCGCGGCGTGCGCTTGTGCGTGGAGCAGAGCCTGCCTTTCGTCTGCATTACCGCCAGCGGCGGCGCGCGCATGCAGGAGGGCCTGTTGTCGCTGATGCAAATGGCCAAGACTACGGCCGTATTGACCCAGCTCGCGGCGCACAAACTGCCATTCATATCGGTGCTTACCGATCCTACCATGGGCGGCGTGTCGGCGAGCTTCGCCATGCTGGGCGATGTGATCATCGCCGAGCCCAGGGCGCTGATCGGCTTCGCGGGCCCGCGTGTCATCGAGCAGACCGTGCGCGAGACGCTGCCTGAAGGCTTTCAGCGCGCCGAATTCCTGCTGGAAAAGGGCGCCATCGACATGATCGTCGACCGGCGCCAGATGCGCGACCGGCTGGCGCAGTTGATCACGCTGCTGCTGCGCATCGCGCCCGAGAACACATGAACCCAGCGGCGAGCGCGGGAATGCCTAACGCAAAGGACGCAGAAGCCAAGGAGATGCCTTCCGGTCTTACTCTGCGTCCTCCGGTCCTCGGCGCTTGATTCAAGCCCAATAGGCTGTGACCACGAATCGCCCCACGGATTTGGCCGGCTGGCTCGCCTACATCGAGCAGCAGCATCCGCAGGCCATTGCGCTCGGCCTGGAGCGGGTGGAGCGCGTGCGCGCCGCGATGGACCTCGTTCCCGCAGTGCCTGTCATTACCGTCGCCGGCACCAATGGCAAGGGCTCGACCTGCGCCATGCTCGAAGCCATTCTCGGGGCCGCGGGCTACCGCGTGGGCCTCTACACTTCGCCGCACCTGTTGCGCTACAACGAGCGCGTGCGCATTGCTGGACGCGAGGCCGAGGATGCGGCGCTTGCTGCGGCGTTCGCACGAGTGGAGGCAGCCAGGACAGAGGCCGGCGGCGCTACCCGGCTGACCTATTTCGAATTCGGCACGCTCGCCGCAGTGGATCTGTTCCTGCGCAGCGCCGTCGACGTGCTGGTGCTCGAAGTCGGCCTGGGCGGACGCCTGGATGCGGTGAACGTGTTCGATCCCGATTGCGCCATAGTCACCAGTGTCGGCCTGGATCACATGGATTACCTCGGCGCTACGCGTGAGGCTATAGGCCATGAGAAGGCGGGTATTTTCCGCGCAGGAGTGCCGGCAGTGCTCGCCGATCCGGACCCGCCGGCGTCGGTGCCAGCGCACGCGCAGGCAATCGGCGCGCGCTTGCTGCGCATTGGGCGGGAATTCGGCAGCGACAGGCAGGGCGGACAATGGTCGTTCTGGGGGCCGGGGGGAAGGATATCCGGCCTGCCTTACCCGCGGCTGCACGGTGCGATCCAGTTGCAAAATGCGAGCGCCGCGCTGGCGGCCTTGGAGTCGCTGCACGAACGTTTGCCGGTTTCACTGCGCCATATGCGCGAGGGTTTGGCCGCGGCCGAGTTGCCGGGGCGCTTTCAACTGCTGCCGGGGCGCCCTGCGCTGGTGCTCGATGTGGCGCACAACCCGCAGGCGGCGGCAGTTCTCGCGCAAAATCTGTCGGATCTGGGGCCTTGTTCCAGCACCTTGGCGGTATTCGGCATGCTGCGCGACAAGGACATCGCCGGTGTGGTGAGCGCGCTGGCAAAGCAGGTGGACCAATGGTTCATCTGTACATTGCCGCCGCCGCGCGGCGCGTCGGCGGCAGAGCTGGCGCAGGTGCTGCGTCAGGCGGGAGTGGGCGCGCTGCGCGAGTTTGAGAGCCCTGCCGAAGCCTATGCGGCCGCCTGTAGTAGCGCCAGCGAAAATGATAGAATCGCGGCGTTCGGATCCTTCCATACCGTGGCGGGTGTGATCGCTGCCCGGGAAGAGGCTTGCGGCGCCTGACAGGTTTCCGTCGGGCACTCTTGGTGGTCGTTTCAGCGTAGCCGAAGACGACCATGGCCTTGGGAGGGTTTGAGGGGGAGAGGAGGCCGGTGGAAACTTTCTTTTCCTGCCTTGATCTCCTCATTTTCGTAACGTATCCAAAGGCGTAGATGGCCGAGAGCGAAGAAGCCCTGCAACTAAAACGGCGAGCCCGACGCCGCCTGGTAGGGGCCATCGCCCTGGTCACTTTCGCCGTCATCATTCTGCCCTTGGTTCTGGACAAGGAGCCGGGTCCGGCTGGGCCACCGCTGAGCGTGCAGATCCCCGATCAGGGTTCGAGCGGGTTCAGTTCCCGCGTCGTGCCCTCACTTCCGGTCGCGCCTGTTGTGCCGCTGCCCGAAGAGAAAGCCGGGATCGCGCCGGCCAAGCCCGAAACCCCGCCGGCCAAGTCGGCACCTGCAGCGAACGCAGAGTCCGCCACACGCAAAGCAGCCCCGGCGACAGTGGGCGCGGCCGCCAAGGCGCCTAACAAGTCCGAAGAGCTGCGGGCAGAGGCCGCGCTAAATGACCAGGCCTGGGTCGTGGCGCTCGATGCCTTCTCCGATGAGAGGAATGTAAAGCAGTTGCGGTCCAAGCTGTCTGCGGCCGGGGTAAAGTCCTATGCTGAGCCGGTCAAGACGAGCAAGGGCGAGTTGACGCGCGTGCGCGCCGGACCTTTTGCGAGCAAGGAAGCCGCAGAAAAGGTGCGTGCCAAGTTGAGCTCGATGGGTCTCAAGCCGGGTGCAGTCACGCGGCGATGACGTGGTTTGATTATGTCGTTATTGCCGTCGTAGGCCTTTCGGTGCTGCTGGCGGCGTTTCGGGGAGCGGTGAGGGAAATTACCGCGCTGGCGGGATGGGCGGCGGCCCTGATCCTGTCCGGGCTGTTCGCGCAGCAACTGGCGCAGTGGCTGCCGGCGAGTTTGTCGCATATGCTGCGGGCGGTCATTGCCTACTTGGTGATTTTTCTCAGCGTGCTGCTGCTGTCGGGACTGATCGGACTGCTGCTGGCGAAGCTGTTTCGCGCGGCCGGCTTGGGTTTAACCGACCGCGCCGTAGGCGCCGTGTTCGGTTTTGTGCGCGGGGCGGTAATCGTGTTCGTCGGGGTCATGTTCGCAGGATTGACTGCTTTGCCGAAAGAGCCTTTCTGGCGCGAGGCGGCGCTGTCCGGCCCGGTTGAAACAGTGGTGCTGGCCGTTAAGCCGGCGCTGCCTAAAGATTTGGCGCAACGTATCCGTTACAGGTGAAATCATGTGCGGGATTCTCGGTGTAGTGGCAAGGACTTCAGTGAACCAGTTGCTCTACGACGGGCTGCTGGTGCTGCAGCATCGCGGCCAGGATGCGGCCGGCATCGCCACGTCCGAGGGGCAAACCTTCCATATGCACAAGGGCGGGGGGCTCGTGCGTGACGTGTTTCATACGCGCAACATGCGCGCCCTGCCCGGCAACATGGGCATTGCGCATTGCCGCTATCCAACTGCGGGCTCGCCTTCCAGCGCCGCCGAATCGCAGCCGTTCTATGTCAACTCGCCTTTCGGCATCGTGCTCGGCCACAACGGCAACCTCACGAATTCGGAGAGCCTGAAACAGGAGATGTTCCGCCAGGATCTGCGCCACATCAACACCAACTCGGATTCCGAAGTGTTGCTCAACGTGCTGGCGCACGAACTGCAGGAGGCGTCGACCAACTATAAGCTCGATCCGCAGATTATTTTTGCTGCAGTGGCCAATGTGCACCGGCGCTGCCGCGGCGCCTACGCGGTGGTGGCGATGATCGCCGGTTACGGATTGCTCGCTTTCCGCGACCCTTACGGCATACGCCCGCTGGTAATCGGGCGCATCGACACCGGCAACGGCCACGAGTACCTGGTGGCTTCCGAGTCGGTGGCGCTGGACACGCTGGGCTTCCAGATCGTTCGCGACGTTGCTCCGGGCGAGGCGGTATTCATCGACGAGGAAGGTAATTTCTACAGTCGCCAGTGCGCGGGGAAGACCTCGCTCAATCCCTGTATTTTCGAGTACGTTTACCTCGCGCGTCCGGATTCGCTCATGGACGGGGTGTCGGTGTACGAGACGCGCTTGCACATGGGCGAGCAGCTCGCGGCGAAGATCAGGAATCAGTATGCGCACCTGGACATCGACGTGGTGATCCCGATACCCGATTCCAGCCGCCCCAGCGCGATGCAGCTTGCCCTGAACCTAGGGCTGTCCTATCGCGAAGGCTTCGTCAAGAACCGCTATATCGGCCGCACCTTTATCATGCCCGGACAGAGGGAGCGCAAGAAATCGGTGCGGCAGAAGCTTAACGCGGTGGCGATGGAATTCAAGGGTAAGAACGTGATGCTGGTAGACGATTCCATCGTGCGCGGCACTACCAGCCACGAGATCGTAATGATGGCGCGCGAGTCCGGCGCCAACCGCGTGTTCTTCGCGTCGGCCGCACCGCCGGTGCGCTATCCCAACGTCTACGGCATCGACATGCCCACCCGCCAGGAGCTGATCGCCAACGGCCGTAGCGATGAGGAGATTGCGCGCGAAATCGGCGCAGATGCGCTCATTTACCAGGACCTGGACGCGCTCAAGGCCGCAGTGCGCGAGGCCAATCCCCGGCTCACGCAATTCGAAACCTCCTGCTTCGACGGCAACTACATCACCGGGGACGTGACGCGCGAATATCTCGACAGCGTGGAGAATCACCGCAATTGCGCGCGCGGGGAATCCTCCGACGAAGCGTCAAGCACCCAACTGGATCTGGGGCTGGTGGAAACGGATTAAATCCAAATTTGACACCTGCGCGCTGCAGTAGTAACGTGGCACTGCGCCGATTTGAAGCATAGCTTGCGGGCGCCGCCGGTCCAGGGTCAACCAACCGGCAAACAAATACAGCTAAAGCGTGGGAAACCCGTCTTAGCCAAAGCTAGGCGGGTTTTTTGCTTTTATACGGACGCGATCATGGCAGACACGAGCGAATTCGACACCCTGGCGCTGCGCGCCGGCATACACCGCAGCCAGTTCGGCGAACATTCCGAGGCGATGTATCTGACTTCCAGCTTCGTCTTCGAGAACGCCGCTCAGGCGGCGGCGCGTTTTGCCGGCGGTGCAGAGGGCAATATCTATTCGCGCTTCACCAACCCCACGGTGAGCGCATTCCAGGAACGGCTTGCGGCTCTTGAGGGCGCCGAGGCTTGCGTTGCCACCGCCTCGGGTATGTCCGCAATCCTCGCCACGGCCATGGCCGCGCTCAAATCGGGCGACCATGTACTGTGCTCGGCCAGCGTGTTTGGCTCGACGGTGCAGCTATTCTCCAACATCATGGGAAAATTTGGCGTGGAGACCACTTTCGTTGCCGGCGCCAGCGTTGCGGCGTGGGAGAGCGCGCTGCGCCGGAACACCAAGCTGCTGTTTCTGGAAACACCGTCGAATCCCCTCACCGAAATCGCCGATATCGCCGCGCTTGCCGCCGTGTCCCGGCGCGCGGGCGCTTTGCTGGCGGTAGACAATTGCTTTTGCACGCCGGCGCTGCAGTTGCCGCTGCAACTCGGTGCCGACCTGGTGATCCATTCTGCGACCAAGTATCTGGATGGCCAGGGCAGGGTACTCGGTGGGGCGGTGCTGGGTTCGCGCGGACCGGTGATGGACGGCATTTACGGCTTCCTGCGCACTGCCGGGCCCAGTCTGTCGCCGTTCAATGCCTGGGTGCTGCTGAAGGGTCTGGAAACGCTGCGTATTCGCATGGAAGCGCAGTCACAGTCCGCGCTGCGGCTGGCGCAGTGGCTGCAGGCGCATCCCGCTGTCGAGCGCGTCTACTATCCGGGCCTGCCGTCCCATCCGCAACATGAACTCGCGAAAAAGCAGCAGCGTCTGGGTGGAGCGGTGGTGTCGTTCGAGGTCAAAGGCGGGCGCGCGGCCGCGTGGCGCGTGGTGGATGCGACGCGCATGATTTCGATCACTGCCAACCTGGGCGACACCAAAACCACGATCACCCATCCCGCCACGACCACGCACGGCCGCATCAGCGCCGAGGCGCGAAAGGCGGCGGGCATTAACGAGGGGCTGCTGCGCGTCGCGGTGGGGCTGGAGGCGCTCGGAGATATTCAGGCCGATCTCGAGTGCGGACTGGAGCGCTAGCGCCGAAGGCCGCGGCGCCTCCGGGGTTTTCAGATATTGTCCAGTTGCACCGCGCGGCAGCCCGATTCGTCACAGGCGAGATAGCTGGCGCCCTGATACCAATCCGCCAACACCCAGCGCTCGCAAACATGCCCGTCGACCATGTGCAGATGGCGCGCGGGGCGGTGGGTGTGGCCGTGGATCAGTCGCGGATAGCCGTGGCGGCGCAGCGTCGCTTCGACCTCGGCCGGGGCGACATCCATGATTTCAGCCGGCTTGACGCGTTTTTCTTGCTCGCTTTTCCGGCGCAGGGCTTCGATCGCCGCCTTGCGTTGCGCCAGCGGCTGACGCATAAGCTTGCTAATCCAGGATTCGCTGCGTGCTTCACGCCGGAACGCTTGGTAATCGCTGTCGAGCGTGCATAGC
>DATKUQ010000369.1:0-2124 GCA_035530495.1 Burkholderiales bacterium | reverse complement strand
CGCGAGATCCAGGTGCTGCAAGTCAGCGGCGCCGGCGCCGACCACCCGTTCCGCACCGACGTGCCGGAAGGGCGTTATCTCAAGGCGGTGTTCTGCCGGGTGGATTGATCGCAACAGACGAGACGGGACTGCGTAAACTGTCCGCCAGCATCATCGGAATCTCCTCATGCCCACCACCGAAATGCTGTTGATCGTTCTCGTCCCCGCCACGCTGACGATGCTGGTCCTGCAGCTGATCCTGCTGCTGCGCGGTCGCGGCGATGCCGGGCTGACGGCGCGACTGGATGCCCTGAAGGACGACAACCGCCATCTGCGCGACGCCCTCGGACAGGAGCAGCGTGCCGGGCGCGCCGAGCTGACGCAGACACTCGATCTGTTCCGCGGCCTGGTGCAGGAGCAGCTCGGCGGCATGAGTCAGCAGCAACATGAGCGCATCGGCAACTTCGGCCAGCGTCTGGAGCTGCTCATCGAACGTACCGACGCCGGCCTGCAGACACTGGCGCACCATCTCGCCGAGGATGCACGCAAGAGCCGCGAGGAGTCCACGCTCACTCTCAATCGCTTCGGCGAACTGCTGCAGCAAAGGCTGGCCGCGCTCACTGCCGACAACGAGAAGCGCCTGACCGAGGTGCGCAACACGCTGGAGACCCGGCTCAAGGCGATCCAGGACGACAACGCGGCCAAGCTCGAACAGATGCGCGCCACCGTCGACGAGAAACTGCAGAACACGCTGGAAACCCGCCTCGGCCACTCGTTCAAACTGGTCTCCGAGCGCCTAGAAGCGGTGCAGCGCGGGCTCGGCGAGATGCAGAACCTGGCTACCGGCGTCGGCGACCTCAAGCGTGTGCTGACCAATGTGAAGAAACGCGGCATCTTCGGCGAAGTGCAGTTGGGCGCGTTGCTCGAGGACATGCTCACCGCCGAGCAGTACGCCTCCAATCAGGTCACCGTACCCGGCAGCAACGAGCGCGTCGAGTTTGCCATCCGCATGCCCGGCCAGGAGGAAGGCGAGCACGTCTATCTGCCGATCGATGCGAAGTTTCCGGTGGAGGATTACCAGCGCCTGCTCGACGCGCAGGAAGCCACCGATGTCGAGGCCGCCAACGCCGCCGGCCGTGCCCTGGAGAATCGTGTTCGCGAGGAAGCCAAACGCATCCACAGCAAGTACGTCGCACCACCCCACACGACGGATTTTGCCGTGCTGTACCTGCCGACCGAGGGTCTGTACGCCGAAGTGATCCGTCGCCCCGGCCTGTTCGAGAACCTGCAGCGCGAGCACCGCGTCACGGTGGCCGGCCCGACCACGCTGAGCGCCCTGCTCAACAGCCTGCAAATGGGCTTCCGCACCCTGGCCATCGCCAAGCGCAGCAGCGAGGTCTGGAAAATCCTGGCGGCGGTGAAGAACGAGTTTGGCAAATTCGGCGTCGTGCTGGAGAAGACCCGCAAGCAGCTCGACACCGTGCGCAACAGCATCGACAACGCGGGCCAGCGCAGCCGCGCCATCGAACGCAAGCTGCGCGGTGTCGAATCGCTGTCGGGCGACACCCCCGAACTGCTGCAGCTGGACGTTGCAGCCCCTGCCGATGAAGGCGAGGAGGAGGGCGAGTGACCGGAAGCCGATGTTGTAGGAGCGCACCCTGTGCGCGAATGCTCTTGCGGACGCTTCGGCAAAAGCGGTTCGCGCACAGGGTGCACTCTCATCAAACATCACGTAAGTTATTGATTTACCGCGCACGCTCCATGATGCCGCAGCCCATGTTTGTTCCGCGACAGCGCGCCGCCAAAGGCGGGGCGAAAACTCCTACAACAATCGCTCTCGCTAAAGTATCGCTGCCCTTATCGGTTCAACGGCGCGGCACAGACGCGATTTGACGCGGACGCTAAACTGGCGTGTCCGCAAACCCGAGGCATCCGCATGAGCGATCAACGCAACCCGAACGACGTCACCCAGGAGCAGGCCGAGCAAGCCGTGCGGACCTTGCTGCGCTGGTCCGGCGAAGACCCGGCCCGCGAGGGTCTGCTGGATACGCCCAAGCGGGTGGTCGAGGCCTATCGCGACTGGTTCGGCGGTTATGCGATCGATCCGGGCGACTACCTGCGGCGCACCTTCGAGGAGGTGGCCGG
>DATKUQ010000368.1:0-8634 GCA_035530495.1 Burkholderiales bacterium | reverse complement strand
GTCTTCAGTCAAGGCGAGCGCGTGATCGCAATAGGCGTCCTGGTCGTCCATTTCAAGCCCCAGCGGCACGCCTTGTTCGCGCACGAACACCAGTTCGCGGATGCGGCGCGCCTCGGCGCGCGCCTCGTTCCACCGGCACAGGCGGATGGAAAATGCTGCTGCTGACATGGCGGGTATAATACGCGCCTCCTTCGCGAGTTGAACATGCAGAGCCTCTGGGACGACAAGGAAGCGGCGCAATGCCGCAATGAGCTCGAGTTGCGCGTCTATACCTCGCGGCTGCTCGGTCGGGACAAGACTTTGGTGCTGCACGGCGGCGGCAACACCTCGGTCAAGGTGGTGCAGAAGAACCTGTTCGGCGAGGACCAGAATGTCCTGTACATCAAGGGCAGCGGCTGGGACCTGGAAACCATAGAGGCGGCCGGCTTTGCGCCGGTTGAACTCGACTATCTGCGACGCCTGGCGCGTTTGGATGCCTTGTCGGACACCCAGATGGTGAACCAGCTCGCGACGCATATGCTCCAGGCCTCCGCGCCCGCGCCCTCGGTCGAGACCATACTGCACGCCAGTCTGCCGTACAAATTTGTGGACCACACGCACGCAGACGCGGTGCTTGCGGTAACCGACACGACTGACGGCGAACGGCGCGTACGCGAGATCTATGGCGACGCGGTGGTGATCGTTCCCTACGTCATGCCGGGTTTCGACTTGGCGCGCCTGTGCGCGCAGGAGTATCCGCGCCAAGCCGGCCCCAGCACCATAGGCATGGTGCTCATGAACCACGGCATTTTTTCCTTCGGTGACAGCGCCAGACAATCCTACGAGCGCATGATCGAACTGGTGCGCGCCGCCGAGGATTATCTGAAGGCGCAGGGCGCCTGGGATATCCCAAGGCCTGTAATCCGCCGGTCCCGCATCGAGCCGCTGCAACAGGCGCAATTGCGGCGCAAGCTGTCGCAGACGGCAGGCGCAGCGATGATCATGGCGACGCATACAGATGACGAGACTCTGGCGTTCGCACAGCGCGACGACCTGATTGCAATGTCGCAGCAGGGGCCGATCACGCCCGACCATATCATCCGCACCAAGCGCGTGCCCCTACTCGGAATAGACGCGGACGCCTATGCGCGCGCCTACCAAGCCTATTTCGACGAGCACGCGCCGCAATCGAAGGAGGCCAAGACCATGCTCGATCCGGCACCGCGCATGGTGCTCGACCCGGCATTCGGCCTGGCTGCGGCCGGCAGGAGCGCAAAAGACGCTGCAATCGTCGCCGAGTTGTACCAGCACAACATGCAGGTCATGCAGCGCGCGCAGGCCTTGGGCGGCTACCGTGCCCTGCCCCCGCGCGAGCTGTTCGAGGTCGAATACTGGGACCTGGAGCAGGCGAAGCTGAGAAAAGGCGGCAAGCCGCCGCCCTACACCGGGGAAATCGCGCTGGTCACCGGTGCGGCTTCGGGCATAGGCCAGGCCTGCGTAAGCGCGCTGCTCGCACGCGGCGCGGCGGTGGTCGGTCTGGATATCAATCCTGCCGTGGAAGCGATCTACGAACGCAAGGATTTTCTCGGCCTGCGCTGCGACCTGACCGACGAGAGCGCGATCCAATCCGCGCTCGAGCGGGCGGTGCTCGCCTACGGTGGTCTGGACATGCTGATATTGAACGCAGGCATATTCGCCGCAAGCCGCAAGATCGCCGAGCTGATGACCGAAGAATGGCGCAAGGTGATGACAATCAACCTCGACGCCAACCTGTACCTGATGCGCGCCTGCCATCCCCTGCTCAAGCTCGCGCCCAAGGGAGGGCGCGTGGTGGTCATCGGCTCCAAGAACGTGCCAGCGCCAGGGCCCGGTGCGGCGGCGTATTCGGCCTCCAAGGCCGCGCTCAACCAGCTCGCCCGCGTCGCCGCGCTGGAATGGGGCGCGGATGGCATACGCATCAACTCCCTGCACCCGAACGCGGTGTTCGATACCGGCATCTGGACCGAAGAGGTGCTGGCGCAACGCGCCCGACACTACGGACTTACCGTAGACGAATACAAGACCAACAACGTGCTCAAGACCGAGGTCAGGAGCCGCGACGTGGCCGAACTGGCGGCCGAGATGTGCGGGCCGCTGTTCGCAAAGACGACCGCGGCCCAGGTGCCGGTCGACGGCGGCAACGAGCGCGTCATTTGAGAAAGCGGCTCGCATGAACGTAGAAACCCTGCGCTGGCACGAAGGCCGACTGGAACTCATAGACCAGCGGCGGCTGCCGCTCGAATTCGAATACGTCGCCTGCGAGGACGCGGTCCAAACGGCCGCAGCGATTCGCGACATGGTGGTGCGCGGCGCGCCTGCGATCGGCTGCACTGCGGCCTATGGCGTGGCGCTCGATGCGCGGCGCCACGCGCAGGCGCCGCGTGCGCAATTCGATGCGGCATTGGATGACGCTTTCCGCGTGCTCGCCGCCAGCCGCCCGACCGCGGTCAACCTGTTCTGGGCGATCGAGCGCATGCGCCAGTGTCATGCGCAGGCTCGCCGCGGCGCCACCGAGGCGGAAGCCAGCGCGCTGCTAGCCCTGGCGCATCAGATACGCAGCGACGACATAGAGATCAACCGCGCCATGGGACGCCACGGCGCCGCGCTCATTGCCGACGGCGCGCGCATCATGACCCATTGCAACGCTGGCGCGCTCGCCACTGCCGGCCATGGCACGGCCCTGGGCGTGATCCGCTCGGCGCGCGATGCGGGCAAACACATCAGCGTGATCGCCAACGAAACCCGGCCGTATCTGCAGGGCGCGCGGCTCACCGCATGGGAAATGGTGCAGGAGCAGATTGCCGTGACGCTCGCGACCGACAACATGGTGGGCTACCTGATGCAGCGTGGCCGCGTAGATATCGTCGTCGTCGGCGCCGACCGCATCGCCGCCAATGGCGATACCGCGAACAAGATCGGCACCTACACCGTGGCGGTGCTAGCCGAGCGCCACCGCATCCCCTTCTATATCGCGGCGCCGCTCTCAACCATCGATCGCGCAATCTCCGACGGCGGCGGCATCCCGATCGAGGAGCGCGATGCGGCGGAAGTCACCGGCTTTCGCGACATGCGATGGGCTCCCGAAGGCGTCGGCGTTGTCAATCCCGCCTTCGACGTCACGCCGGCGGCGCTGATCACGGGCCTCATCACCGAAAAGGGCGTCATCGAACGCCCCAACGCCGCCAAGATCCGCGCCCTGTTCGAGCATTGAAAGTGTGAGGGGGGTGCCCTGTGGGAGGCGCGCCCTCGGCCCGATCGCCGCCCAAATAGGAGTTCGCCTGAGAAGAATCAGGTATCGACGATTTCCACCGGCGTGCCCGGGGCAATCGAATCGAACAGCTCGACCACGTCGCGGTTGCGCATGCGTATGCAGCCGATCGATCCTGGTTCGCCCATGGCGGCGCTGTCCGGGCTTCCGTGAATGTAGATGTGGCGCCGCATCGTGTCCACCTCGCCCAGCCGGTTGAACCCCGGCTCGCAGCCCGACAGCCAGAGGATGCGGGTCAGCATCCAGTCGCGCCCGGGATTTCGCTCCCCCAGCTCCAGTGTGTAGATTTCTCCGGTAGGCCTGCGCCCGACGAACACCGTGTTCTCGGCGGCGCCGGCGCCGATCTTGGCGCGGATGATGTGCTTGCCGCGCGGGGTGCAGAAACTGTCTTTCAGCTCGCCCGGACCGTTTTTGGCGGTCGAGACAGGGTAGCTGCGCACCCTCTTGCCCGTGTCGTCGAACATCTCCAGGATTTGGCCGCGCAGACTGATGCGAATGTGCGGCATGTCAGACCTTTGCCCGCTTGGCGGCGAAGAATTCGCGCAGCAGCGCGCCGCATTCCTCCGCCATTACGCCGTTGGTGACCGTGGCGTGGTGATTCAGCCGCGGCTCGGAGAACAGGTCGAGCACGCTGCCGCAGGCGCCTGTTTTGGGATCGGCGGCGCCGTAGACCAGGCGCGCGATGCGCGCATGCAGCATCGCGCCTACGCACATCGCGCAGGGCTCCAGGGTCACGTAGAGTTCGCACTCGGGCAGGCGGTAATTGCCTAGCTTTGCCGCGGCGTCGCGCAGCGCGAGGATTTCCGCATGGCCTGTGGGGTCGTGCCTGCCGATCGGCGCGTTGAAGCCGAGGCCTACGATCTCGCCGTCTTTCACCACCACGGCGCCTACCGGTACCTCGCCCGCGGCCTGCGCCTTGCGCGCCTGCTCCAGCGCAGCCAACATGAAAATACCGTCGTCACCCACCGGTCTGTCGCCAAAGGTATAGCCTCTGCACCGCCGCGGCTACTCCCACTCGATTATCAACGGCATTGGTAAACCGTTGTCACGTAAAGATGTTTTTTCTACCACCATCAATTTTACCGTCAGATTTACCGTCAATTTGATCTGATCCCCGAAAATAGCATTCAGCATCTATCGACATGTATCGAGATCGTTCGACACACTGTAACAAGCACCCTTCAGGATCGTTCGACATCTATCGGTATCTATCACGGGCAGCGCTTTTCTCGCGGCCCTTGCTTTCAGTGTCTTTCGAGGACTATCGACAGCGCTGATCGGAGTGTATCCCAACTCGAAACCTCGCTTAGTTCCCGTGCCAGCGGCAGTAAGCATCAATCCATTCCGCCCCCTCTGGGCGCGGAGCCGGCAACGGCAAATCGAGAATCGGGATTGCTTGCCTTGCCTTTCCGCGCAAGCAAATGGCGACGATCTGATCTCGATTGGTGATATCGACCTTGGTAACCGTTACGTCCTGCCCGAGCACCTGTGTCACGAATGGCAGCGCGAGATTCTCCTCGATCATGGCGAAGAATCCGCCAGCCTGCTCTGATTCGTTGTAGGCGTCGGTGGTCGCCTCATCGATCAGCTTATCCAGATATTTCGCATTAAACTTCACCGTCTTTCCCATTCTTACCTTCCATTATTGCTACGCCTTCTTCCAGAGCCCGGCATCAGCCAGACGCCGGACCAAGGCACTGCGCTTTCCATGCCGGGCCATGAATTGTGCCAATTTTCGGTCGAAGTCAGTTCGCGAAGCGCAAAGCGTATAGGCTTCAGATAAATCCACGAGAGCACGTCTTACCTCATCGTATGCAGACGCGATGCCACGTTCGGCTCGCTTATCGGCAACTTGCCAGCACTTGTCGAAATCAGCAGCCAGCGTGCGCAGGTAGGTTTCCCGCTTGGCCTGCCGCTCGGCCTCAGCCCTTTTGCGCTGCGCTGCTTCCTGCTTTTTTCTCGTTTCGGCAGCGGAGGCAGCCAACTTCTGAAGTTCTGCGACCGTGCGGCGCCGCGGTTCGGCCTCTCCTGTCGGCCGCTGTTCGCGCTGCCAGGCAAGGAAGCGCAATTTCAATCGACGCTCCGCTTGCTGTGCGTTCCCTGTCAGGAGGAGTTTGAGTATCGCTGCTCTTTCTGCCATTGGAAGTCCGGCGATCCATGCGTCCGGTTCCGCATCGCTCTTGCTATCGGGCTTTGTGGCATGCTGGTCGGATAGTCCGGCTGCTGCCAGCAGATCCTCGTCGACTTCAAGAAACTCTGCCAGCGAATGTTGCGCAGCGGTCAGCCGGGAAAGTCCAGGCGGCGGCGGGGGCTCGGTGGTCTTTTCGTCAACTTCGCCGGCACTCACGCCGGCCAGCCAGCCGAGATACAGCGAACGCGTATCGCCACGCAGCAGTTCGTCACGCAATGGGGTCAACCTGCCCATCCAACCCCGCCCGTCCTCCTCGGCAAAGCGATCGTAATTATCACTTTCGCTCAATTCCCATTCGAGCAGCCAGTGCGTTCTCGTGCCGTCAACCGAAAAGACGGATTCGGTTTCAAAAACCTGAAGGGTCTCGGCATCGAACGCATCTTTCGGCACCCGCAGGTATAGACAGCAAGTACACCAGTTAGCGACATAAACGTGGGCGTCAAAGTATAGCCGCATCCAGTCGGCTGGATCTCCCTTGAGATTGCCCCACTGGTAATCATTTACGAAGCTGGTCGGTGTAATGCTGGCGCGAGATGAGCGCGAGCGAAGTTCCGCCATTTGCTTCGGCGTCAATGGTTCATCGATCGCAACAAATTCGTAGTACTGGTATTCGCTCATGTCGAGTGATTTTCCGCGAAATCAGACTATCTTCATTTCAAGCATATTCCCTGTCAATCCGCCAGATCGACGATGCGATCGATGGCAGGCCACTCCTTGATTCGATACCCCATGGCCTTGTATCCGCGCTGGCGCTTCTCCCACATCCGTATTAGCGCGGGGTGGCCCATGTCGACGAAATCGATGATCCGCACGTCAGTCTTGGTCGCATGCTCTCGATGCAGACGCCCGGCGTATTGCTGCAAGGTTCCCTTCCACGAAACCGGCATCGCCAGAATCAGGGTGTCCAGAGGAGGATGGTCGAAGCCCTCCCCTACCAGCTTGCCGGTCGCGAGCAGTATGCGCGGAGCGCCCGGTGGCAGAGCCTCGAGTTGCCTAATAAGCGCCGCTCGTTGCTTTCGTGACATCCGGCCATGCAGTACGAATGGCGGCGGAATCTTTCCATCCAAAGCCGACGAGATGGCATCGAGATGGTCGGTGCGCTCGGTCAGCACCAGTACCTTGCGGCCATGGTTGAAGGCGTGTTCGATTTCGCCGGAAATTGCGACGGTTCGGGCCTGATCGTTGGCGAGGTGCCGAAACACATCCTGAATTCCAGCTTCACTCGGCAGGTCGATCCGTGCATGTAGCGAATATGGCACTACCTCCAAGTCGTGCGGGGCACCTGCTGGTTTCGCCGCCGTGTGCCGAATCGGGCCACACTGCATGAAGATGATCGGTTGCTGGCCGTCGCGGCGGAACGGCGTGGCGGTCAGACCGAGCACGTATTTCGCCTTGGTGCGCTTCAGAATGGCGTCGAATGACACCGCGCCGACGTGATGGCATTCATCCACGATGACGTGACCGTAGTTCTCGACCAGCGGGTTCACCTCGCCCTGCCGTGACAGAGATTGCATCACCGCGATGTCGATCTTCCCTGTGGGCTTGGCTCTGCCGCCGCCAATTGTGCCGATCACGCCCTTGCCGATGCCGAGGAAGGCCTGCAGACGCTCCTGCCACTGTTTGTGCAACTCGGTACGATGCACAAGTACCAGGGCGTTCACGCCACGCTTGGCGATCATCGCTGCGGCCGCGACCGTCTTGCCGAAGGCGGTGGGCGCGCACAATACCCCCGCGTCATAGCCCAGCATTGTGGCGACCGCCGATTGCTGATCGGGACGCAACACACCGACGAAAGTGACTTCCAGTGACTCACCGCCGTATCGCTCATCACGTAATTCGCAGCGGATGCCATTGTCTCTCAACAATTCCTGCGCGGCATCCAGGCAACCGCGCGGCAATGCAATGTGCTGCGGATAGTTCTCGGCACATCCGATTACGCGCGGTTTGTCCCATACCGACAACCGCATCGCCTGCGCCTTGTAGAACTCTGGATTCTGAAACGCGGCAAGGCGGATCAGGCGGTTGGCCAGCGATTGCGGCAGTTGCGCCTTCTCGAAGTAGATGAGATTGCTCAGCATCACAGTGAGTAACTTCGGCATTGTCCCCGGCAGTTGCTTCGTGGACGGGGACGAACGCTTCCACGGCGTAGCCAAGTCTTCTTCGTCGATGAAAGTGACATCCAGTGGATGTGCCCTGCCCGTCGCACGCAGGATGGTCGGCTCGATGTCGTGCGGTGCCATCGGATGGATGGACGCCAAGAACGCCCACTGGTCGTGGTAGGGATGCAATTCGGCATCAACGAAAACGCTACAGCCATTCTCACGAGGCACCTTCTGCAGGGGCAATGCGATTAGGTTGCCAAAGCCGCCCTTGGGCATCGTGTCCTGATTGGGAAACAGGCGGTCGTAAGACTCCAACTTCAATTGCCGTGTGCGCGAACAGGTGTGACTGATGATGGCCGTGCCCAGGCGACGGGCATCGCGGGCCGAGACCCTGCCGGCGAAAAATACCCAAGCGTGCGCCCCTTTTCCGGAGCGCGAAATCTCGAGGGCAACGGGCACGCCAAGTTCCCCACACGACTGCACGAAGGCACGGGCGTCGTCTCTCCACTCGGCTTCGTCGAAATCGATGGCGAGAAAATAGCAAGTGTCGTCCTCCAGTAGAGGATAGACGCCAACGGTATGCTCTCCGGCCAGATGGTCGAAGATGACCGAGTCGGACAACGGAATCAACATTCGGTTACTACAATCCCCGCATTTGATGCGCGGCTTTTCGCAGACGCCGGCACGCCACTCGTTGGCGCAGGCCGGCGAGTAACCGGACTTGGTCGTAGTCTTGCCTTCCCATCGTATAGGGTAGACATCCGTGCGCCCGCGGAACAACCGGCGAAACAGCGCCACTTTCTCTTCGGTGGAAAGCCGTGAGGGCTCCGGCGCCGACGCTGGCGATGAGCGCTCGGGTTGCTGTATACGCCATTGAATGCCGTTTGCTTCCAGCAGCGCGATCAGCCGGGCGTTTTCAGCCTTCAATTCCGCCGCGGGATCGCGTTCAGCCATGGACCCCGTAAACGCTACGCGACGACTTCGAGACCACGCTTCTGCACAAGGTGTAGCAACTTCAGCGCGGTTCCGGTGGGCCGCTTCTGACCAATCTCCCA
>DATKUQ010000367.1:0-6273 GCA_035530495.1 Burkholderiales bacterium | reverse complement strand
TCGATTCTGCCGACGATGTTGTTCTTCCGCTCCTACCGGCCCGCCGAGGAGTACGTGGCGCAGTTGCAGGCGCTCGGCTTGCGGGAGGCCCATGCGAGCGAGATCGAGCTCGATACCCCGTTTTTCGTGGTGAGCGCGACGAAGGCGGCGGCGTGACGCCGTGCGCGCGTGCGCTGCGAATGATCCACTTTTGACGCCGCGAATCTGCGGCGGGTACACTAGCCGCCCATGCTCGACGCCGCGACATCGCCCCGCATAGCAGCCACCGCGAAGCGCTTCGCCGCGGAGGACTATGTCGAGCTCACCATGCACTTCAAATGCAACCTGAAGTGCACGCATTGCATGATCGAAGGGACCATGGACTGGCTGAAGCCGGAGTCCATGGAACAGTTCGAGCAGATCCTGGCGCTGAACGCGCAGCGGCGGCAGTGGAAAGGGCTGGTCCTCACGGGATCTGAGGTGACCCTGCGGCGCGACCTTGCCGACCTGGCCCGCAGGGCGCGCGCAAGCGGTTTCGAGCACGTGCGCATCCAGACTCACGGCATGCGCCTGGCGGACGAAGACTACGCCGGCGAACTGGTCGAAGCGGGGGTCGACGAGTACCTGGTGAGCGTCACCGCGGCCGATGCCGCCAGCCACGACGCGATCACCGGCGTGCCCGGGTCGTTCGAACGCACCATCCGGGGTCTGGAGAACCTGGAGCGCTTCGAGCAGGTCACCACGCTCACCAATACCGTCATCACCCGGCTCAGCTACCGCCAGCTTGGCGGCGTGGTGGCGCGCCTGAGCCACCTGCGGCGGCTTGCGCAGATGGAGTTCTGGAATTACTGGCCGATGCGCGAGACGGATGACAAGGACTTGATCGCCTCGCACCTGGACGTCCTGCCGTACTTGCGCGAGGCGCTCGCCAAGGCGAGGGCGCAGGGCCGCGTCGTGGAGGTGAAAAACTTTCCCGAGTGCCTGCTGGGTGAGGATCGTGGTGCGCTCGAGAACGCACAGCCCAAGCTCATCATCGACCCCGAGTTCTGGCCCGAGTTCATGCGCAACGGCTTTCACCAGTGCGTGCACCGCAGCACTTGCGGCGCACGCAGCTGCCTGGGCCTGAATACGGCCTACGTGAACAAGTACGGTTGGCACGCAGACGTGCTGGTGCCGTTTCCGCAGGGGGAGTAGATGGAGCATGTGACAGAGACCATGGCCGATGCATTCAAGGTGGCGCTCGAACTGGGTGACGTTGTGCTGGAGTTCGGTCGGAGCGGCGAGCCGGTGCCCATGAATGGCGAAAGGACGGTTGCCGTAACGGATCACATCGTCCTGCCGCTGGATACGGCAAGGCGGCTGCTGCTGTCCCTGGACGACTCGCTCAAGCGGTACGAGGCGGCGCTGCGCGCGGCCGAAGCGAAGGCCCTGTCCCCGGCCGAGGCGGCGCTCGCCGCGAGGCCAGGGCAGGTCGCAGCGCGCGCGCCGGCTAACGCGGCGGGAGAACGGGCGGCGCTGCTGTTGCGGCTGGTCGGCGAGCTCGGCGTGCCGCATCAGTACGAGCGCTCGT
This sequence comes from Burkholderiales bacterium, assembly GCA_035530495.1. Classification (GTDB taxonomy): domain Bacteria; phylum Pseudomonadota; class Gammaproteobacteria; order Burkholderiales; family SG8-39; genus 2-12-FULL-64-23. Next base: position 4,724 of record DATKUQ010000367.1, on the reverse strand, counting down.
TCAGGATTTCCGCAGCCGGCTTGCTGGCGAATCGCTTCCTGCTGACGGTCGATAAGCGCGACATCACTGGCGATGCCCGCGCGCGAGTGCTGGGCATCTGCGACCGCCTGGAAATGCCGCACCCGCTGCGGGCCGCGGCCGAAGATCGCTTCGGCATGGCCGGCTGCGTGCATTTCGGCTTCGAAGGCGATGCCGGCAGCACGATCTGCAAGCTGTATCTGGAGCGCGCAGTGGCGCCGGAGGAGGCGCGCCGCGCGCGAGCGCGCCGTGAGCCGGTGCTCCTGCATCTCGCCTTCAAGTGGGAGATCGAAACGGCGAAGCAGGTCACGACGGAATACCTGTGGCATCCCGCGCTGTCGGCTGCCGAAATCGAGGGTCGGCTGGCGGGCCACGTCTACCGCGACGGGCAGGAAGCGTCCCTCGCCATAGTGAAGGCGACGCTCGCGCTCGCCGCAGGCAAGGTTGCAGCCGAGCAGCTGCAGTACCTCGAGGTACAGGAAGAGGGGAACGGCAGGAGGTCGTTCGATCTCAATCTGTACAACGCCCAACTGCAGGTGAAGGATGTGCAGCCACTCCTTTACCGGATGCGCGAGCTGTACGCGGTGCGCCCGGGCCAGTTCCAGGCGCTCTACGATCAAATCAAGGCCAAGGCGCTAGGCCACCTCGCGGGGGGCGTGCACCGCGATGGGGGGGATTTCTTCAACCTTTATTACGGGGTGGCCGGCTTCCCTCTCTTTCACCACCGCTTCGGCTAGGCGCAATGAACGCACTGGATCGTATCGAGTACTCGACCGGCCGGGATCCGTCGCTGAACTACTGCCTGTGGGAATACAGCCCTGCGCGCTCCGCCGAGGACAAGTTTCGCTCGATCAATCTGCTGCTTCAGTCCTTCGACCACGCGGGGATCGATGCGCGGGCCTTGGACATCGTGGACGCCATAGAGGCGATCGGCCCGTTCCGCACCGTTTACGGTGTCAAGCTGCGGCAGGGCCGGCTGGGCTGGGAATTCTATTTTTACGATTACAAGCGCAGGCAGCGCGAGGTCTCGATCTCCAGGGTGCTGGAGGCGATACGGCCGCTCGTTCGCTGCGATGTGCCGGTCGACGAGAACCTGCTGTACTTCATGTTCTCGCTCGACCTCGATGCCGAATTGGCCGGCGGCCGGAAGAAGCTGGACGTGGTGCACATGTACGTGGGCAACCCGGGAAGCACGGTGTCCTCCGGCATTGCGTACGCGCTGCGCGAGGGCGGCACGACGCTCGAAAACTTCTACTTCTTCTTTGATGCCGCAAGCCAGCTCGACGAGGCGGCGAAGAAGATCTGCAATTCCGCGCACTTCGACGAGACCCGCCTGCCGATCGACGCGGTGCTCGTGCCCGAGCTGCGCAGTTGCAAGACGATCTGCGTGGCCAACAAGCAGACCCACGACTGCGTCTACTTTTCCGGAGTCGACGTGCAGCAGCTGTTGTTTTTTCTCACGCGACTGGCATACCCGGAGGCGATCGTCGCGTTCGTGCGTCAGAACCTCGCCAATCTGGATCACCTGCTGTTCGACGTCGGCTTCGACTACCGCATGCACGGCGGCGAGTTGTCAGTCCTGAAGAGCGGCTACTACGGCGTGTTCTGAGCGCGCCGTCCCGGCTGGCAAAACGGCGCAGCGGCAGAGGTCGTGGCGCATGCGGCCCGCGCCGGGCTGGTTTTTCGGTGCGTCAAAGACAGGTTCTCGGCGAGCCGCCGCGCGGCTGACAGCCCAAGCGTTCGCCTCGGGGCGGAAGCGGGACCTAGCGTAGCGCTTCCTCGAACAGCGCAAGGAAGCACGGCAAATGGCTTAACCATGCATACGCGGGTAAACCCCAATCGTCTCAGCGAGTACATTGCGCTACCTTTAAACATAATGAGAATGGTTCTAAGGAGCTTCTGTGACCAAGTTTCCCGCAGAAGATGGCGCGCTTGGAGGCGGGTGCGAGACAGGTAGCGGCGGCGGTGAATTGGGTTCGCGAGGCGAAATGCCTTGCTCGCGCCGAAGGTCGTTAATTTGCCCAAGATGGCGAGCATATCTTTGGCCGAACGTGAATTTTTTTCCCCGCCTCAATCAACGCATGGGCGTTTAACGTAAGTGCAATATCAATAGGATAGCGTGTCGTAAGCATGGCGAGTGCGCCCCTGTTCGGCAGCGCATTTGGGCAATACCGCTGCGGTGACCCGCCACGTGATGGGTTGATGTGCTCCAGGGCGCCAGGACGTCGCGAATAACGGCGGGGCGGGGTTGCAGCGTCAGCGTTTCTGCGTTATTTTCGGCGTAATTGGGATTCATTCCGGCGAACTTTTTGCCTTGAATTCCGTCAACAAAATTGGACCGCGCCTGGATGGGGTAATGCGGAAACCGATAGGAGTAATGCCATGAGCTCAGTCAGCGCGCATCTGTCCCGCAGGCTCTTCAAGCAATCCCTTCTCGGTAAGTTGTTGCGCGAGACGTTCGCGCGCTGGGGGCGCGGCAAACGACCTTCGCTGCCGGCGCCTGCTGCGCGCGGGCGGCGCCCGAGCTTCGCGCTCGAGGCGATCGAGCCGCGGCTGCTACTGTCGGCCGATATCTCGTATGCGCTGTCGACCGCCACGCACGACTTCACGCTCAAGGCGACGCAGGGGAACGTTCTAAACCTGTACGACACCGGCACGAGCACGGTCGCCGGCACCGCGACCCTGAGCGCGTCCGACATCTCCGGCGGGCAGGTCAATGTGACGGTCGCTCGAGGTCCCGGTATCGGAGGCGCTAACGCCGACACCGTGCACCTGGACCTGAATACGTTCCACTATCTGAACAGCTTGTTGAGCAACAGCGACACGCTAAACATCGGGTTCGACGGCGGCAGCCAGCGCCTGAATCAGGACCTCGTCACCCTGGATGGCACGAGCGCCGGGAGCGCGATCGGCTACAACCTGTCGGTGACGAGCAACTCGCAGATCTCGTCGAGCGCCACGGCCACCGTCCAAGGCAACCTTTCCATCAACTCCGAGCAAAGCGGCGTAACCGGCCTCGGGGTGACAGGCGTGGGCTACTGGGCCGACACCAGCACCGGCATCACGCTCACCGGCGCCAATCTAACGACGACGAACAACGGGAGCATCAACCTCGACGCGCATTCGAATCTCAACGTCAATACCGGCGCCTTGCCTCTCGGCAACACGATTACGAATACTGTCGATAGCAGTGCCAATGATGGCGGCTATGCGTCCGGCCTCCTCAGCAATAATCTCGGGTCCACTACATTGAGCTCGGGGCTCGGGCTGGTCGTCAGCTACAACCAGGCCAATATCGACATCAGCGGCGGCACGAACCTCACCGCCGCGGGCGATATCAACCTGACGTCGAGGGTCGACGGCAGCCTCACCGCGAGCGCGAACAACACGACGGTTGCTAACCCCGTTCCCATCGCCGTCGTGGCCGGGAGCGCCGATCCCCAGGTGCTGATCCACGGCAGCGGGACGAAGCTCAGTGCCAGCGGCGCGATCAACGCCACCGCGACGACGTCAACGTCGACGGGAGACCCCTTCGCGATCAATACGACGGCGGATGCCGGGAGCACCAACGCGAGCAGCAGCACCGACGGCGCTGTGGCGGTGACCGTGTTCAACAGCGCTGCTACGGTAAGCGTGACCGACTCGGCGAGCGTCAGCGCGACGGATGCCGCCACGTTCCAGGCGGGCACCAACCTCAGCGCCACCACGACGGGCGACGCGAGCGCGGGAAATGCAGGCGCCGGTGTCGCCGTGTCGGTCGTTTACGGCGACACGACGGCGTCGGTCGGTAGCGCGACCGGGAACACGAGCGTCGGCGGCAGCGCCGTCATGGTCGGCAGCGGCTCCAGCCGGACGATCGACACCGTGGCGAAATCGTCGGCCGGCGGCTCCGCGGACGGCGGCGGCACGAGCCCGAGTCAGAGCGTCCTGTCGAACAACAACGCGAAGACCTCGCAGGGCTCGGTCAACGTCGCCGGCGCGGTCGCGGTGAACGTCGATACCGGCACCACCTCGGCGTACCTGGACAACGCGACGATCAACACCTCCGGCGCCGCGACCGTGTCGGCCGGCTCGACCGATCAGGTGACGCTCACGGCGGACGGCAGCCAGACGGGCGACACGAGCGCCAATTCAGCTAGCGAGCAAGGCGTCGGCGTAGCGGTCGCGGTCAACGTCGCCGACCGCAGCGACCTCGCCTACCTCACCGGGACCGACAACATCACGGCAAGCTCGCTCACAGTCGAAGTGCCGACGCCGACCACGCCAAGCAGCTTCGATCTGCAGGCGACCTCGGGTACGGGCGATTCGTCCAACGTTGGCTTCGCGGGCTCGCTCGCGATCAACGTTGTCGTGACTCAGCACGAGGCGTACATCGACAACGGGGCGACGGTCACGCTCGGGGGCGCGAACACCGACGTCACGATCCAGGCGTATTCGGACCTCACGAACACCGTCCATGCCGGGTCGGCGATCGATCCCAGCAGCAAGGCCAACGTCGGCATCGGCGCCGCGGTGGCATTCAACTACGCCCAGGACACCACCGCCGCCTATATCGACAATTCCGGTGGCTTCGCCGCGGCAAACGCGGGTCCTCCGGCTACATACAACCCCGGCGCTCTGACGCTCACGGCCGACTCGGTGCACGAGATGACCACGGCGGCGACCGGCGGCGGCGCGGGCAGCGAATCGGTGACCCCGGTGGTCGC
>DATKUQ010000366.1:0-3891 GCA_035530495.1 Burkholderiales bacterium | reverse complement strand
TGCGAGCAGCGCCACGCCGCGATGCCTTACCTGCCGGGATTGCGCGTGCCGTACTACCTCTTTATCGGGCGCAAGCCCGCAGCATAGCCGTGCGCCGCGTCCGCTCGATTTTTCTCTCGGACATACACCTCGGCACCCGCGCCTGCCAGGCCGAGCAGCTGCTCGCGTTCCTGCGCGTCTACGACGCGGAGTATGTCTATCTGCTCGGCGACATCATCGACTTCTGGTCGCTGCAGCGGGGGATCTACTGGCCGCCGCTGCACAACACCTTCGTGCAGAAAATGCTCAAGCGCGCGCGCCATGAGGTCAAGGTCGTGCTGGTGCCGGGCAACCATGACGAGGCCCTGCGTGAATACGCCGGCAGCGATTTCGGCGACATCCGGGTGGTGCGGGAGATGGTGCATACCGCAGCGGACGGCAGGCGCTATCTGCTCCTGCATGGCGACGAGTTCGACCAGGTCACGCGCTATCACCGCTGGGTGGCGCTGCTGGGCGACATCGCCTACAGCCTGTTGGTGCGCGTGAACGGCGTACTGTCCTGGGTGCGCAGGAAGCTGCGTCTGAGCGGCTATTGGTCGCTCGCCGGCTACGCCAAGCGCAAGATCAAGGGTGCGCTCGAATTCGTGTACGGCTTCGAGGAATCGGTCGCGCGCCATGTGCGGCAGATGGGGCTGGACGGCGTGGTCTGCGGCCATATTCACAGCGCGACCATCAAGACCATCGGCGGCATCACCTACATCAACTGCGGTGACTGGGTCGACAGCTGCACCGCCATCGTCGAGCACGATGACGGCAGCATGGAACTGGTGCACTGGCTGGAGTCCGAAGTGACGCAGGACGAGCTGTGGCAGGAGACGCCGGAGGCGGAATCTCCGGCGCTGGCGCGGGTCGTGTCGCTGCGGCAACGATGAGGTTTCGGCGCAGCTGAAAGTTGCAGGATCGGCGCGGCACAGCGCACGCCACAATTCACATTTCCTTCAACGCCGTGTCATTTTGCGCTGCTATCTTGCATCGCGCACGGCAGAGCCACGCGCCTCCCGCCGAATTGCCGACGATACATCCAGGAGAAAGCGATCATGATTGACCAGGAAACGAGTTTGCCGGTCCCGCAACGGACTGCGTCGCAGAGGGACGGTGTCGCGCAGGCCATAGCCGCGATCATCGTGATAACCCGGCGCGAGTGGCTGTCGCCGGTGAGTGGACCGCCTGTGTCCGGCGATGCCGCGGTCGATCGCGCCCGAATCGCGCACCCCCTGATCAGGTTTGCCCTGGATGCGAAGCGCGCCGGGGCCTGGCGCGCGCGCGCCGCGCGGCAGGGGTGGCTGCAAAGCGTGGAACGCATTGCAGACCCTGAACGCGCGGGCTAGAAGCGTCACTCGTGGGAGAGTTCGGCCAATAGCGTCATTTGCGCCGAGCGCGGCAGGGTGCCGCGCGGATTCTTGCGCGCGTAATGGCCCTCGGCGTCCATGTCCCAGGCTTGGCGGTTGTCGCGCAGGTAGGGTTTGAGTCCTTCATCGATGACGCGCTTCTTGAGCTTCTTGTCGAGCACGGGAAAGCACAGTTCGACGCGGCGGAAAAAGTTGCGGTCCATCCAGTCGGCGCTCGACAAATACACCTGCTCCTTGCCGCCGTTATGAAAATAGAAAATGCGCGTGTGTTCGAGAAAGCGGCCGACGATGGAGCGCACGCGGATGCGTTCCAACAAGCCGGGCACGCCGGGCCGCAGCGCGCATACGCCGCGCACTACCAGATCGACGCGCACCCCGGCCTGCGAGGCGGCGTAGAGCGCTTCGATGACCGTCGGCTCCAGCAAGGCATTCATTTTGGCGATAATGCGCGCGGGCTTGCCTGCCTTGGCGAGCCGGGTCTCGTTCTTGATCGCGGCGATCACGTTCGCGTGCAGGGTGAACGGCGCCTGCCATAGGTGGTGCAGAATTCCCGCCTTGCCCAGGCCGGTGAGCTGCTTGAATACTTCGTTGACGTCGGCGCAGATGTCCTGGTTGTAGGTGAGCAGGCCGAAGTCGGTGTAGAGGCGCGCGGTGCGCGCATGGTAATTGCCGGTGCCCAGGTGCGCGTAGCGGCGCAGCTTTCCGTCCTCCCGCCGTACCACCATCGCCATCTTGGCATGGGTTTTGTGCGCGACCACGCCGTAGACCACGTGCGCGCCGACTTCCTCGAGCCGCTCGGCCCAGTTGATGTTGGCTTCTTCCTCGAAGCGTGCCATCAGTTCCACCACGACGGTGACCTCTTTGCCGTTGCTGGCGGCCTCGATCAGGGCTTCCATGATCGCCGAGTCGGTGCCGATGCGATAGACCGTCTGCTTGATCGCGACCACCTGCGGGTCCTTGGCGGCTTCCTGAATGAAGCTGACCACCGGCGTGAACGACTGAAACGGGTGGTGCAGCAGCACGTCGCCCTTGCGCACTGCGCTGAGAACATCGGCGCGTTTCGCCAAAGCGGCCGGGCGGCCCGGACGGAACGGCGGGAACTGCAGATCGGGCCGCTCGACGAGCTCGGGAATCTGCATCAGCCGCACCAGATTGACCGGACCGTTCACCTGGTAAAGATCATCGGCGCCGAGCCCGGTTTGCTGTAGCAGGAATTCGGCCATGCCCTGGGTGCAGTTGTCGGCGACTTCCAGGCGCACCGCAGCGCCCAGGTTGCGCTGCGGCAGTTCGCCCTGCAGCGCGGTGCGCAGGTTTTTCACTTCCTCTTCGTCCACGAACAGATCGCTGTTGCGGGTTACGCGAAACTGGTAGCAGCCGCGCACGCTCATGCCCGCGAACAGCTCGGACGCGTGTTCGTGCAGGACCGAGGAGAGGAAGACGAAGCTCTGCTCCTTGGGCGGCTGCAGCCCGCGCGGCAACGGAATCATCCGCGGCAGAATGCGCGGCGCCTGCACGATGGCGGCACGCGAGGCGCGGCCGAAGGCATCGCGGCCTTCGAGTTCGACCGCGAAATTCAGGCTCTTGTTGAACACGCGCGGGAAGGGATGCGCCGGATCCAGGCCGATCGGCGTGAGCACCGGCATCATTTCATTGAAGAAATAGTCGCGCATCCAGGCGCGCTGCGCGTCGTTCAGATCGGTGCGGCGGAGGAAGCGCACGCCGGCTTTCTCCAGCTCGGGCAGGATCTGCTCGTTGAGCAGGCGATACTGTCGCTCCACCAGCTCGTGGGCGATGCGGCTGACCGCGGCGAACACGTCGCGCGGATTCATGTTGTCCGTCCCGGTGCTGGGCAAATTGACGCTGATCGTCTCCTTCAGCTCGGCGACGCGGATCTCGAAGAATTCGTCCAGGTTGCTGCTGACGATGCAAAGAAAGCGCAGGCGTTCGAGCAAGGGCGTGTCCGCGTCCTCGGCCTGCGCCAGCACGCGGCGGTTGAATTCCAGGATGCCGATTTCCCGGTTGAGAAACGGCGCCTGCGCCGCCTGCGTTGAATCTGCCTTCTTGACAATCACGGTGTGGGTTTAGCCTCCAAGCCTTGTCCGAATATTACCCGATTGGCGGCGACGGCAAGGTGCAACATAACTGTCATATTACTGCGCTAGCATCGTTGGACCGGAAGTGCCATCGGAGCGACTGGTCAGTTCATGCAGTACAAGCACATCTCTACGCAATTCGACGCCCAGTTGGAGCAGGTTCGCTCCAAAGTCCTGCACATGGGCGGCGCGGTCGAGGATCAGTTGTCGCTCGCGGTGCGGGCGCTGCACAGCGGCGAAATGTTCCTGATCGAACAGGTGTTGGAGGTGGAACATCAGGTGAACGCGTTGGAGATGGAGATCGACGAGCTGTCCATCAACATTATCGCGCGCCGGACGCCGACCGCGATCGATCTGCGCGTGCTGACCATGGTGGTGAAGACGATCACCGATCTGGAGCGCATCGGCGA
>DATKUQ010000365.1:0-2062 GCA_035530495.1 Burkholderiales bacterium | reverse complement strand
ATCGCGGACAATGTCGCGCTCCAGGAAGCCGCGGACGGCGGTGGCGCCGGCAATGCCGAATTGCTCGCCGGATACGAGGGAATCCGAGGTGACCTGTGCGCTGAAAGCGGCGCGGACCTGCCAGTTGCTCTCAAAGGCGTTCACCATGCTGGCGCCAAAGCGAAGGATCGTGTAACGGGAAGACGCCCCATCCCCGCCATTCGGACTCGGACGCGCCGCATTGAAATCACTCGCCTGCCCATTGGCAGCCCCGGGAACATTGTGCGATAAGGCGACATAAAAGTCGGAGATCCGCCCGGGCTTTGCCCAATTGCCGCTGTATGCCACGCTGATGGGCCTCACGGTGACATCCACCGCGGCCGGCCCGCATCCGGCCGCGCCGAAATCACCGAGCGCGCAGTCGTTCTTGTAGGCGCGATAATCGAGGCCGTACACGATCCGCTGCGAATACTCGCCGCGCCGCTCCAGCAACTGGTTATAGCGCAAGCCGTAAACATCGCCCTTGCCGGAGAAAGTGAGCGGCCCCGCGACGGTCTGCGTGGTGCCGGCGCTGACATCCGAGCGGGCCACGATGAAATCCATGGAATCGCCCCGCGAATACAGCGGCAGGCGATAGCTCCCGCTGTAGAGGCTGACCTGGTTCTCCTTCCCTGGCGAGGTGACGTAGTTGAGCGTGACAACGTGGTCGCGGTTGAATAAGTTGGCATGCTGCACGCCGACGCCGAGCCGAAAGTCGCCCGTCTGCGGATTGCCGGTATTGTCCAAAGTCAGGAATGTCTTGAGCGGCCGTACGTCGATGACGTCGACGCCGGCGTCCACCACAGCCGCGTTCTCGCTCGGGCGCAACACGACGTCCACCTGCTTGGCCGGATTCTCGTTGGCAAGCTGCGAGTTCGCCGAGATATCCCTTGGTCTGGGCGGACTGTTCTCCTTGAGCGCCGGAAGACTGGCGCGGATGTTCGCATCATCGAAAAAGCGGTTGCCTTCGATGGTGACCTTGCCGATGCGCGCTTCGATGACCCGCAGCGTGACTACACCGCGGTCGAGGTCCTGCTCGGGCGCGACCACCCACACCACGCTGAAACCTGCGGTGCGATAACGCTGCCTGAGCGCTTCGATCGCGCGCTTCACGTCGCCATACTCGCGCTGTTTGCCAATGAAGGGCTGGAGCGCCGCTTCGATCTCATCGGGCTTGAGCAGCGTATTGCCCTCGATGTCGAAGCGATCGATGTCGAAACGCACGGTTTTTGTCTGCGCAAAGGAAAGCGTTGATATCAGCAGCAGCGCCAGCGCAAGTCCAATGCAGCGAATCTTTGGCGACCGCTCCCCCTTCTCCCGAAGCCCGGTAAGTCCTGCGCAAGTACTCATTCGTTATCGACTTTCTCGCGTTGCTGCGGGAATGACCAGGTTTCACAAAACCCGCCACCAGTAACAGAATCGCAAGGACTCGTGCTTCGTCTCAAGCGTGAGTTCAAATCGTTCGTCCCCCGCATCACGTCGAATCCCGGGTCAGCGTTGTTTGGGTTCAGCGAAATATGCCAGAAGTTACCCGGCCGGTAGTAGAACTCGTTATTGACCACTCCAGCAAAAATGACCTGCTCCGGGTCAAAACCCACAATCGGTTCTACGGCAGCGCCAATGATGATGAGATTGTTGGGCGTGAAGCCGAGGGTGTAGTTGCCGTTGGACGCAAGGCTGCCCTGGGTGATGGCGTATGGCCCGCCCAGCGCACTCTCGCCGGGGACGCGCGTGAGCGCGCCCGAGAGCACGGATACTGCGGTGTCGGCGATGCCGAGGGCTGGGTTGTTCACCAGCCCTGTAACGCTGAAGGTCAACGCGGGATCGGGTTTGCCGAAGAGCTTGCTCTGGGGATTCGCGGCAACGTTAAGCGGCGCCGGGGTGATGGTAAGACCGTTGCTGGTAAAGCTGCTCAGGGTGTAATTGCTGCTGGCCGCCACAGTGCCCTGGGTGATGGCGTACGGCCCACCCAGAACGGTTTCGCCGGGAACGCGCGTGAGTGCGCCCGAAAGCACGGTAGCTGCGGTGTCGGCGACGAGATCGG
>DATKUQ010000364.1:0-5199 GCA_035530495.1 Burkholderiales bacterium | reverse complement strand
CCTAGCCATACATCCGGGAATCGGTGCATCATGTGCGCGCCATCCTGTGCCATTCGGGCGCCGGATGGCGCCCATCTTGATTGAACCGACTATTCCCGCCGCGCTGCTGGTTCTGGACACCAATGTCGTGCTCGACTGGGTCGCCTTCGACGATGCGCGCGTGCGGCCGATCGCGGCCGCGATCGAGCGCGGCGATTTGCGCGCGGTGACCAGCGACGCCTGCTTGCAGGAACTGCGCCGCGCCCTGGGCTATGCGCAAGTCGGGCTGGATTCGGCGGCGCAGGCGCTCGCGTACGAGCGTTATCTGGCGCACGCGACGCTGTTCGAAATTCCGGCACTTGCGGTGGAAGAGGGCTTGCCGCGCTGCGAGGATGCCGACGATCAGAAATTTCTCGAACTCGCCTGGCATGCGCGTGCGAGCCATTTGCTCACGCGCGACAAGGCACTGCTTAAGCTTGCGCGCAAGGTCGAGCGCTCGGGCGGCTTTGCGGTGCTTGCGCCCGAAGCGTTCCTGCGCGCGGCGCCGCATCTGGCGCAGGGCTGAACCGCTGAGGGCGGCGCCAGACGGGCATCTACGGCCCGTCTGAGACGAGTACGCGTCCCTGCGCTCGCCTACGCCGACCAAAAAGCCGGCAACGTGGCAAAATCGCTCCCTTATGGACGAAACTAAACCCTGGGCTTTCGACGAATCGCTGCAGCCGCACGAGCAGGATGTCGGCTTCGATCTCGCGCGGGCGCTCGACGCGATGGTGTTATTGCGCGCGGAAATACCCGAGGACGCCTTCACCGGCGGCATACTCGGCACCGAACGCGTGGGCTACGGCGCGGTGATCCGCGAGGACGGGCTGGTGCTCACCATCGGCTACCTGATCACCGAGGCTGAAACCATCTGGCTCACGACCAACGCCGGCACCGTTGTCGCCGGTCACGCACTCGCCTACGACCAGGCCACGGGCTTCGGACTGGTGCAGTCGCTGGGGGACTTGCGTGCGCCGGCGCTGGAACGCGGCTCTTCCGCCGCGCTGGCCGCCGGCGACGACGTCTTTGTCCTCGGCCACGGCGGGCGCGCGCATGCGCTCAAGGCCAGGGTGATCGCTAAGCGCGAGTTCGCCGGCTATTGGGAATACCTGATCGAGGACGCCTTGTTCACCGCGCCGGCGCATCCGCAATGGGGCGGCGCCGCGCTGCTGGACGCAGGCGGGCGGCTCGTGGGCATCGGCTCGCTGCTGCTGCAGGAAGCGGTGGGCGACGAGGCGGAGCAGGGCAATATGTTCGTGCCGATCGACCTGCTCGAACCTATCCTCGAGGGTTTGCTTGCGCACGGGAGCAGCGCGAACGCGCCACACCCCTGGCTCGGAATGTACACGCAGGAAGCGGAGGGGCGACTGATCGTCGGTGGGCTAGCGCCGGGCGGCCCGGCCGAGCGCGCCGGGGTGCAGCCGGGAGACCTGGTGCTCGGGGTCGCGAGCGTGCGCACCGGCAGCCTCGCCGATTTCCTGCGCAAAGTTTGGCGCCTGGGCGATCCGGGCGTAGAGGTGCCATTGATGCTAGCGCGCCAGGGCGACGTGCTGCGCCTGAGCGTGCGTTCGGCCGACCGCAACGACTTCCTGAAGAAGCCGCGCCTGCATTGACCGACCTGTTGTCAGGCCATGCTTTTCGCAACTCGCGAAGGATTTCGAACAGCGCTTAGCGTGATTTGCGGGGGATATACGAGGGGGGATGCATCCCCCCTTGTTCGAGCGATCAGGGTTTTTCCTCGGCCGAAGACGCGCTGTTTGCATTTGCCTCGGCTTAGGAATAAGTGATCGCCTCGCGCCTGTCGCTGCGTTCGAGGTGCGGCACGCGATTGAAGCTCACCAGGCGCATCGAGCGCGGGCTGAAGAAAATTTCGCAGAATCCCGAGTTGCGAAACTGAAGGTTGAGCTCGATCGCGGTCTGGGCCGGCGCTTGCAGCAGGTCGGCGACGCCGCGGCCGATCGCGCCGCCCGAGGTGGCGGCGAGCACATTGGCATCCTCGGGCAGACCGGCGCAGGCGCTTTTCATCGCCGCGGCGATGCGTCCGCCGAAATCGCGCCAGGTTTCGGGCAGTTCGCCCTGCAGCTTGTCTTCGGACCAGGCCGCGAGTGCGGCCTTTATGGTGCGATAGACCGAGCGCACGTCGCCTTTGGCGCGCGCATTCGCCCACTCGTCGCCCAGATAAGCTTTATACAGCGCTTCGCCGGAATACTCGTTCCAGCCGGGGTGCTCCGCGGCTGTCAGCGCCGCGCCCATGGTATCGAGGATCGCGCGCGCGGTCTCGCGCTGGCGCTCCAGCGTACCGCATACCGCGCGCGCAAACACGATGCCGCGCTCCTTGAAATATTCGCCCAGCCAGGCCGATTGCTGCCGGCCGAGTTCGCTCAGACGGTCGTAGTTCGCGGAAGCAAAAGAGGCCTGGCCGTGCCGGACCAGATACAGGGTAGCCATGCAGACCGGAGGATACGCGAATTCGGCGGCTTGCAGTTAGGCGCCGTAACGTTGCAGGCCCTCCAGATCGAGCACGGTGATCAGGCCGTAATCGACTTTGATCAGCCCGGCCTTACCCAGCACCTGCAAGGCTTGGTTGACCCGCTGGCGCGAGGCGCCGGCGAGATAGCCGAGCTCTTCCTGCGAGATCTGGATGTGCGGGTCGAAGTCAGGGTAGAGGTGGGGGTTGAACAGCGACGCCAGCGAGCGCGCGACGCGCGCGTCCGGCTCGAGCAGGCGATGGTGTTCGACCATGCCGATGAATTGTCCCAGACGCTCGTTCAGTTGCTTCAGCAGAAAGCGGTTGAACGGTATGCTGGTGTCGAGCAGCCAGCGGAAGGTCGCATCCGGCATAAACGCTATGCGCGAGTCGCGCAGCGCGACGGTGTCGTATTTGAACGGCTGCCCTCTCATCACCGAGCCTTCGGCGAACCAACCGCCTGCGGGTATGCCGGCAAACGTGACCGGTTTGCCTTCAGGGGAGAGGCTGTGGATTTTAACCAGCCCGTCGATCACGCCGAGCCAGGCGTTCGCCGGGTCGCCTTTGCGGCAGATGCCGGCTCCGGCTTCGAAGTCGCGTACTGTGATGGCTGCGCGTACTCGGCTCAACTGCTCAGCGGGCAGTTCCCGTGTCCACGCGCTCAAGGCCAACATTTCATCCAGCGATCGCATTACCCGCCTGACGCCAACAGTTCGAGTGTCGGCCAAGTGACATTTTGCGCCAAATTTGTACGGTATGATTGAATTCATACCACGCCGCCTCGCCCTGATGGCCGGGGGCCGGACAAGGCCGAGCCGGGCGCTTGGGAGAGTACCAAGCTCGGGCTATACTTGGTCAATAACACCCCGAAACAGGGGGCAACGCGTTTTGGAGGAGGGCCCGATGTCGAAGGGATCCCTGGATACGTTTCCGCGACTGTTGTTGCAGCACGCGGCCGTGCGCCCGGAGCATCCGGCAATACGCGAAAAAGACCTCGGCATCTGGCAGACCTGGACCTGGAGCCGGGTTGCAGAAGAGGTGCGCGCGCTCGCCTGCGGCCTGGCCGAGCTCGGCTTTCGCCGTGGCGACAGTCTCGCCATCATCGGCGACAACCGGCCGCGCCTGTACTGGGCCATGACGGCGGCGCAGTGCCTGGGCGGGATCCCGGTGCCCATGTATCAGGACGCGGTGGCGCAGGAACTGGAGTACGTGCTGCAGGACGCCGGCATCCGTTTCGTCATCGCCGAAGACCAGGAACAGGTCGACAAGCTGATCGAGTGCCGCGAGCGCTCGCCCGGCCTCGAACACATCCTATACGATGATCCGCGCGGCCTGCGCCATTACGGCCAGCCGTTCATCCGCAGCATCGACGCAGTGCAGGAACTGGGGCGCAGCCGCATTGCAAAGCAGCCGGCTTTCATCGACGCCGAGATCGAGCAAGGCAAGGCCGGCGAAGTCGCGATCATGCTCTACACCTCCGGCACGACCGGGAAGCCCAAAGGCGTCTGCATCACCCACTCGGCGCTGATCAACGCGGCGCGCGGCGGCTGCGGCTTCGACCGGCTGAGCGCCGACGACGAGATCCTGTCCTATCTGCCGATGGCCTGGGTCGGGGACAACCTGTTTTCCTACGCGCAGTCGCTGCTCGCGGGATTCACCGTCAACTGCCCGGAGTCGGGCGAGACGGTGATGACCGACATGCGCGAAATCGGGCCGACCTACTATTTCGCGCCGCCGCGGGTGTTGGAGAACTTGCTCACGCAGGTGATGATCCGCATCGAGGACGCAGGCGCGGTGAAGCGCGGCATGTTCCACTACTTCATGGAAGTCGCGCGCCGCTGCGGCGCGCAGATCCTCGACGGCAAGCGCGTCCCGGCAGGCGAGCGCCTGCTCTACGCCTTGGGCAACGTGCTGATATACGGGCCGCTGCGCAACGTGCTCGGCATGAGCCGCGTGCGCGTGGCCTACACCGCGGGCGCGGCGATCGGTCCCGACCTGTTCCGCTTCTACCGCTCCATCGGCATCAACCTGAAGCAGCTCTACGGTTCGACCGAAACCTGCGCCTATGTTTGCCTGCAAAAAGACGGGCAGATCAAGCTCGACACCGTGGGCGTGCCCGCGCCCGGGGTCGAGGTGAAGATCGCCGACAGCGGGGAAGTGCTGGTGAAAAGCGGGGCGATGTTCAAGGAATACTACAAGCGGCCCGACGCCACCGCCGAGACCATAGACGGCGAAGGCTATTTCCACACCGGCGACGCCGGATTTTTCGATGCGGACGGGCAGCTGAAAATCATCGACCGCGCCAAGGACGTCGGCAAGATGGCGGGCGGCGCCATCTATGCGCCGAACTACATCGAGAACAAGCTCAAGTTCTTTCAGCATATCAGGGAGGCGGTCGCTTTCGGCGATGGGCGCGACATGGTGTGCGCTTTCGTCAACATCGATATCGGCGCAGTCGGGAACTGGGCCGAGCGGCGCAATATCGCCTATTCCGGCTACACCGACCTCGCGCAGAAGCCTGAGGTATACGCGCTGGTGCGCGAATGCGTGGAGAAAGCCAATGCCGAACTCGCGCTCGACCCTGCGCTGTGCGATTCGCAGGTGCATCGCTTCCTCATCCTGCACAAGGAGCTCGATCCGGACGACGATGAGCTCACGCGCACGCGCAAGGTGCGCCGCGGCTTCATCGCGGAGAAATACGGCGTGCTGGTCGA
>DATKUQ010000363.1:0-3581 GCA_035530495.1 Burkholderiales bacterium | reverse complement strand
GGGCTGGTGCCGGGGGGCTCAGTGCCCTCGCGGCGCAGCACGTCGTAGGCCGCGGGCGAGAGGCGTTTTTTCCATTCCGCGTCGGACAGTTTGAGAGGCTCCGCGCTGCCCGCCACGTCGGCACCCTTGGCAAGCAGCGATTTCCAGTTCTTTTGGAGTTCTTCCACGGCCTTTTCTCCCTTTGCAAACGCGGGCCGCGCCATCCACGACCCGGCGAATCCCGTCAGGGGCGTCAACGCCAACGCCCTGAGCCAGTTGCGCCTGTCCATATCGTCCTCTTTCTACCAAATGAAACTATACGCGATCTATGGCTCGCGGTTAGCGGGGTCGCGGCTGCGCGGCTCCCGCCCGCGGGAAGCCGTGTAAAATCCAGCCTTACCACGCGTCACGACCCACGACCCACGAACCACGCTCAGCCGATGAACTCTTCCTCCGATAACTTGGTCGAAATTACCGACGCCAAGTTCAACTATGGCGAACGCGAAGTGCTCAAGGGGCTCAGCCTCAACATTCCCCGCGGCAAGGTGGTCGCCATCCTCGGGGCGAGCGGCTGCGGCAAGTCCACCCTGCTGCGGCTCATCGGCGGGCAGGAGAAACCGGCGCAGGGCTCGGTCCGGGTCGACGGCCGGCTGGTACATGAGCTCGATACCGACAGCCTGTACCAGTTGCGGCGCAGGATGGGCATGATGTTCCAGGCCGGTGGGCTGTTCACCGACTTGTCGGTGTACGAAAACATCGCGTTTCCGCTGCGCGAGAACTCCGACATGCCCGAGGCCTTGATTCGCTCACTGATTCTGATGAAGCTGCACGTGGTCGGACTGCGCGGCGCGAGGGATCTCATGCCGAGCGAGCTTTCCGGCGGCATGGCGCGCCGCGTCGCGCTCGCCCGCGCCATCGTGCACGACCCGATGCTGGCGATGTACGACGAGCCGTTCGCCGGCCTGGACCCGATTTCATTGAATGTCATCGCCGACCTGATCCGGCGCCTAAACGATGCGCTTGGCACGACTTCGATCATCGTCACCTACGACGTGAGCGAGTCGCTCAAGCTGGTTGACTACCTTTACGTCATCGCCGATGGCGTGGTCGTCGGCGCAGGCACTCCGGACGAGATGCTGGGTTCCGACAATCCGGTGGTGCACCAGTTCATCCATGCCGAGCCGGACGGACCGATCGCGTTCCATTATCCGGCGCAGCCGATTGGCGTGCAGCTCGGCTTGGAATAGCGCGGCGCGTTGCACGAACTTTTCCCGCGGGAAAAACACATGGAGCTGCTCGCTGTGGCGATGCTGCCGCTTGTCCGGCCGAGGCAGCCGCCGGACGCGTTCGCGCGCCGCCGATAGATTCTGCTTTATCCGCGGTGGCAGGGGCATGCAGCTTGGTCTAAACTGTGGTTCGCCCTTCGTGGAGGAGGCATCATGCAACTTCGGGAGATTTTAAAAATAAAAGGCAAGTTGCTGATCACCATAGCGCCGGACGGGATGGTGAGCGACGGGGTCAGCGTGATGTCCGAGAAGGATATCGGCTCGCTGGTGGTGATGAATCAGGGAAGCCTGGTGGGCATGCTGACGTTCCGCGAGGTCCTGCAGGCCATGCATAAGAACAAGGGTTCGGTCCAGGGATTGCGCGTGGACGACATTATGGTGAAAAATCCCAGGACCATAGCGTCGAACGTGGAAGTGGACGAACTGCGCAGCGTGATGCTGGAGTACCACATCCGCTATATGCCTGTTGTGGAGGGCGGCGAGTTGGTCGGCGTGCTCTCGTTTCACGACGTGGCGCGTGCGGTGCTGGAGGAACAAGCGTTCGAGAACCGCATGCTTAAAGGCTATATCAAAGACTCGCCGGCATAGCCACGCAATTCCGGCAATTGCGCGCGCCAGGCTGCGCGCTTGTGGCCGCTTTTTGCGCCCGCGTGAAGTTTTGCTGTCCGAAGCCGGCCGGGACGCAGCGCGCGGTATGTTAAACTCAGCGCCGCGATTCCGTGAGCGAAAACGATGTCCGGCAACACTCTGGGAAAACTGTTCTGCGTCACGTCGTTTGGCGAGTCCCACGGCCCGGCCTACGGCGGCGTGGTGGACGGCTGTCCACCGGGACTGGAGCTGTCGGAAGCCGACATGCAGCGGGAACTCGATCGCCGCAAACCCGGCTCCTCGCGCCACGTCACGCAGCGGCGCGAGGCCGACCGCGTGGAAATTCTTTCCGGCGTATTTGACGGCAGGACCACCGGCACCGCCATCGGCTTTCTGGTGCGAAACGAAGACCAGAAGAGCAAGGACTACGGCAACATCGCCGAGAGCTTCCGCCCGGGGCACGCCGATTACACGTATTGGCAGAAATACGGCATACGCGACTATCGCGGCGGCGGGCGGGCCTCGGCGCGCGAGACCTTGGTGCGCGTCGCGGCGGGCGCGATTGCGAAGAAGTGGCTCGGACAAAAGTACGGGATTACGGTGCGCGGCTATTTGTCGCAGCTCGGGCCGAACCGCATCGCGCTCGAGGACTGGAGCGCGGTCGAGCGCAATCCGTTCTTCGTGCCGGACATGGCCGTCGTTCCCGCGCTCGAAGCCTATATGGATGCGCTGCGCAAATCGGGCGATTCCTGCGGGGCGAAGATTACCGTCGTCGCCGAAGGGGTGCCGGTGGGCTGGGGCGAGCCGGTGTACGATCGGCTAGACGCCGACATCGCTTACGCCATGATGGGCATCAACGCCGTGAAGGGCGTGGAAATCGGTGCAGGCTTCGCCTCGATCGAGCAGAAAGGCAGCGTGCATTCGGACGAGCTCACGCCGGACGGTTTCCTGTCGAACAACGCCGGCGGTGTACTCGGCGGTATTTCCACCGGGCAGGATATCCTGGTGAACCTGGCGATCAAACCGACGTCCAGCATTCGGCTCGCGCGCCGTTCGATCAACAAGAAAGGGGAGGCGGTGACCGTGGAGACCCACGGCCGCCACGATCCCTGCGTCGGTATACGTGCGACGCCGATCGCAGAAGCGATGCTGGCGCTGGTGCTTGCCGATCACGCGCTCAGGCAGCGCGCACAGAATGCCGATGTAAGCACGGAAACACCAAAGATTGCGGCGCGCGTATCGGATACAGGGATCACGGCGAAATACGCAGCGAAACCCGTGGACGATCCGGATCCTGAAGAGGCGTAGTGGCCCTGTTGAAATTCGCTTCCCTCCCAGACAATTTCAACTAAAGCCGCAACGCTGCGCCCGCGAAGCGAATTTCAACAGACCCTAAGCGCGGCGGGCACGCACGAGAAAAAGCCCCTGCAGAGCAGGGGCCCAAAGAGCAGAAACACGGGAATCGCAGCGCATTCGCGGGCGCGCCACCCAATCCGACGTGCGGTTCCAATCAGACCAGGGGAGGAGATCCCCGCTGCTTCGAACCCGCGCCGGCCCCCTAACATCCCCCCTGTCGGGACCGGTGGGCTTTATCCTCGCTGGCAGCGAGCTGCCACAATGGAGAGCGCATCCAGCGCAGGACTGATCGTCGCGCGGCGCCAGATGCTGCGGCGCGCTGCGTTTCAGCTCAATTACTCGCTCCAAATCCCTGTTTCCTGTGGCATAATT
>DATKUQ010000362.1:0-9692 GCA_035530495.1 Burkholderiales bacterium | reverse complement strand
ACCATGAAACGACTGGTGGACGAGTCCAATGGTCAGGTGAGATGGGTGTACCGCCAATTTCCGCTCGATGCGCTGCATTCGAAGGCGCGCAAGGAGGCGGTGGCGTCAGAGTGCGCGGCCGAGCTTGGGGGAAACGATGCGTTCTGGAAATTCGCGGATCGGTTCTATGAGCTGACTCCGTCGAACAACCGCACGGACATCGACGTGGTGCTGCCGCAAATTGCCAGGGAGATCGGCCTCGACAAGGGCCGGTTTGCGTCCTGCCTCTCCAGCGGAAAATTCGACCGGCGCGTTGCGGAAGATGTTCAGAACGCGACCGCCACCGGAGGCCGGGGCACACCCTGGACCATTATCGTATCGAAAAGCGGCAAGACCTATCCGCTTTCCGGAGCGCAGCCCTATGAGGTCGTGAAGCGACTCGTCGACCTGGCACTTGGGAAGAAGTGACCCCCGACGCCCTACCGGAATGTTTTGCGGGTTTCGACTGTTTGCGGCGCAGCTAATACGCCGTTCAAGCGCCGTAATGCTGCAGGCGTTCGATGTAACGGGCGATTAGATCCACCTCGAGATTGACGCGGCTGCCGGACTTGAGGTTCTTCAGGTTGGTCACGGTGAGGGTATGCGGGATCAGGTTGATTTCGAAATCCGTGCCCTCCACCCGGTTCACCGTCAGGCTGACGCCGTTGACGGTGATCGAGCCCTTGCGCGCGATGTACTTGGCCAGATCCTGCGGCGCGCGGATGACGAGCAGGAAGCTTTCCCCCGCCGCTTCGAAGCGCGTCACCTCGCCCACGCCGTCGACGTGGCCCGACATCAGGTGTCCGCCCAGGCGGTCCGACAGGCGCAGGGATTTCTCCAGATTGACCTCGTTCGGCCCTTCCAGCCCCACGGTGCAGTTGATGGTCTCCTGCGACACGTCCACTTCGAAGCGGTCGTCGTGCAGCGCGATGACGGTAAGGCAGACGCCGTTCACGGCGATGCTGTCGCCCAGCGCGACGTCGGACAGGTCGAGCATGCCCGCGTCGATGGCGAGGCGCAGCCCCTGGTCGCGCGGCGCGGCCGAGGTGATTTTTCCGATCGAAGTGACGATGCCGGTAAACATATTCAATTCTGTACGCGCGCAAGAATGCGCAGGTCGCTGCCTATGGTTTGCACATCGACGAATTGTACCAGCCGCTTCTGCGCCAGGTCTGCAAGTTCGGGCAAATTGAACATGCCAAGCGCGCTGTTGCCGAGAATGCAGGGCGCGAGATAAACCAGCAGTTCGTCCACCAGGCCTTCGGCGAGCAGCGATCCGTTGAGTTTGAAGCCGGCCTCGACGTGCACCTCGTTGAGCTCGCGCCGCGCGAGCTCGCGCATCAGTTGCGCCAGTTCCACCTTGCCGCGCGCGTTCGGCAGCAGCACCACTTCGGCTCCCTTGTCCTGCAAGGCGGCGACGGCGGCCTTGTTTTCGATCGCCGCTGCGACCAGCACCTTGCCGCTCGCGAGCAGCTTCGCCGATGGCGGCAATTGCAGCCGGCTGTCCACCACCACCTTCAGCGGCTGGCGCGGGGTCTGGACCTCGCGCACATTCAACTGCGGGTCGTCGTCGAGGACGGTGCCGATGCCGGTGAGCACGGCGCAGGCGCGCGCGCGCCAGGCATGGCCGTCGCGGCGCGCCTCGGGCCCGGTGATCCACTGGCTTTTGCCGTTGGCGAGCGCGGTCCTGCCGTCGAGGCTGGCCGCGAGTTTCATGCGCATCCAGGGGCGGCCGCAGCTCATGCGCGCGACGAAGCCGATGTTGAGCGCGCGCGCCTCGTCCTGCATCAGCCCGGTTTGCACCTCGATTCCCGCCGCGCGCAGGCGCGCGAAGCCACTGCCGGCGACTTTCGAATTCGGATCCTGCATCGCCGCGACCACGCGCGCGATGCCGGCTTCGATCAGCGCATCGACGCAGGGCGGGGTGCGGCCGTGATGGCTGCAGGGCTCGAGCGATACGTAGGCCGTGGCGCCGCGCGCGCGCGCGCCTGCAGCGCCGAGCGCGACGATTTCCGCATGCGGGCCGCCGGTCTTTTCGTGCCAGCCCGTGCCGACTGCCTCGCCGTCGCGCACGATCACGCAGCCGACGCGCGGATTGGGCGTGGCGGTGTACAGGCCTTTTTCAGCGAGGCGCAGCGCCTCGGCCATGTACCGCTGGTCGATCTGGCTGAACATGCGGGCGGTGCGCCGGAGAGAAACGACGCTAAGTTCCCGGGCGCCGCGCTTTGCGTCCCGGGCGCTTGACCTGCAGAATGGCTTCACGGAAATCGTCGACGCGCTGGAAATCCTCGTACACCGAGGCGAAGCGGATGTAGGCGACTTCGTCCATTTTCTTCAATTCGCGCATCACCAGTTCGCCGATGGTGCGCGACTTGATCTCGCGCTCGCCCAGGGCGAGGATGCGCGCTTCCACGCGGTTGATGGCGTCGTCGACGTTGTCGGTAGGCACCGGTCGCTTGTGCAGCGCGCGCATGAAGCCGGTGCGGAGCTTCTCGCGGTCGTAGGCGGTGCGGTAGCCGTTCGATTTGATCACCGTGGGCATCGCCAGCTCCACCCGCTCGTAGGTGGTGAAGCGCTTGCCGCATTCCTTGCACTGGCGCCGGCGGCGCACGCTGGAGGCGTCTTCCGACAGGCGCGAGTCGATGACCGCGGTATCGTCAGCTTTGCAGAAAGGGCATTTCATGATGCCGTCAGCGGCAGGGTGCCGGCGCCGGGCCGAACGACAGCGCCTGGCACGAGTCGGGCTCACCGCGAGCGAACGCGCCCATCATGAACTCAGCGCGAAATCGCGCGCCTCGCCGGAACGGGCGGGCTCGTTGCCGGCATACACCGGGAATTTCTGGCACAGGGCCTGGGTTTGCGCTAGCACGCGTTTCTGCACCGTTTCGCTGTGCGGTGCTTCGAGCACGTCCGCGATCAGGTTGGCGAGCTGTTCCGCCTCCGCGACGCCGAAGCCGCGGCTGGTGATCGCGGGGCTGCCGATGCGGATGCCGCTCGTGACCGTGGGCTTTTGCGGGTCGTTGGGAATCGCGTTCTTGTTGACCGTCATGTGCGCGCGGCCCAGTGCGTCCTCCGCATCGCGCCCGGTGATGTTCTTGGCGCGCAGGTCGACCAGGAACATATGGCAGTCGGTGCCGCCGGAGACGATGCGCACGCCACGCTCCTGCAGCGCCCGCGCCATGGCGCGGGCATTGGCGATGATCTGTGCCTGGTAGTCCTTGAATCCGGGTGCGAGCGCTTCCTTGAAGGCGACCGCTTTGGCCGCAATGACGTGCATCAGCGGCCCGCCCTGCAGGCAGGGAAACACGGCGGAATTGAGCGCCTTCTCGTGCTCGGCGCCGGCGAGCACCAAGCCGCCGCGCGGGCCGCGCAGGGTCTTGTGCGTGGTGCTGGTGACGAAATCTGCGATGCCGACCGGGCTCGGATACAGGCCCGTGGCGATCAGCCCGGCGTAGTGCGCCACATCCGCCATCAGGTAGGCGCCGACCTCGTCGGCAATGTTGCGGAATCGCTTCCAGTCGAATACGCGCGAATAGGCGGAGGCGCCGGTTACGATCATGCGCGGCTTGTGTTCGCGTGCGAGGCGCGCGACCTGGTCGTAGTCGACTAGCTCGTTCGCGTCGACGCCGTAGGCGACGGCGTGGTAGAGCTTGCCGGAGAGATTGACCGAGGCGCCGTGGGTCAGGTGTCCACCATGGGCGAGCGACATGCCGAGGATGGTATCACCGGGCTTGAGCGCCGCTACGTAGACGGCCTGGTTGGCCTGCGAGCCCGAATGCGGCTGCACGTTGGCGTATTCCGCGCCGAACAGCTGCTTTGCGCGCGCTATCGCCAGGGACTCGGCCACGTCCACCTGCTCGCAGCCGCCGTAGTAGCGTTTGCCCGGATAGCCCTCGGCGTACTTGTTGGTGAGCTGCGAACCCTGCGCTTCGAGCACTGCACGGCTGACGTAGTTCTCCGAGGCGATCAGTTCGATGTGATCTTCCTGGCGCTGGTGCTCCGCCTGGATGGCCCGCCAGAGTTCGGGATCGACGTCGGCGAGCTTGTTGTTGAGCGAGGACATGGCGCTAAGTTTCCAGAATGGAGACAAAGCGATTTTAGCATGCGCGATCAGGGTTTCCTGGGTGCCGACCGCTGTCGCGGCAGAATTCAGTAACTATTTGTATAGGAACAAATAAATCAGCGCGGCCGGCGCCGCGCCGAGATCAGGCGATGCGCCTGAGCAAGGCCAGCATGCGCTCGAAGGTCTTGCCGAAAGGCGGGTACATCAGGAACATGCCGTTCAGCCTGGGCTGGACGAACACCGGTTTTTCCTTGCTGAACGTACGAAAGCCCCACTCTCCATGATAGGAGCCGTATCCGCTGGCGCCCACGCCGCCGAAAGGCTGGTCCTCCTGCGCGATGTGCCAGATGCAGTCGTTGAGTGTCACGCCGCCCGAGATCGTCTGACTGAGCACCTGGTCGCGATTCGCGTTGTCGGCGCCGAACCAGTACAGCGCCAGCGGCCGGTCGTGGCGGTTGATGTAAGCGATCGCTTCTTCTATGCGCTCATAGCCCAGCACCGGCAGGATCGGGCCGAAAATCTCCTCCTGCATCAGCTTCATCTCCGGCGTCGCACCCAGGACCAGCACCGGCGGCTGCTTGCGCCCGGCCGGGGCCAGGGTTTCGCCGGCCGGATTGATGGTCACGATGCGCGCGCCCTTGGCGCGGGCGTCTTCGAGCAAGCCCTGCAGGCGCGCGAAATGGCGCTCGTTGACGATGCTGGTGTAGTCGGGATTGGCGGCGAGGCTGGGGTACATTTTGGCGACTGCGCGCTGCATGTGCTCGACGAAGGCGTCGATGCGGTCCTCGGGCACGAAGGCGTAGTCCGGCGCGATGCAGGTCTGGCCGGCATTGAGCAGCTTGCCGAACGCGAGGCGCGGCGCCACGGTCGCAAGGTCGCTGGAAGGGTCGAGGATCGCCGGCGACTTGCCGCCCAGCTCCAGGGTCACGGGCGTCAGGTTCTTCGCCGCCGCCAGCGCCACCATTCTCCCGACCGCAGTCGATCCGGTGAAAAACAAATGGTCGAAGGGCAGCTCGGTGAAAGCCTTGCCGGTCTGCGCGTCGCCGATCACCACCGCCATTTCGCCTTCGTCGAAGGATTCGGCCACGATGCGCGCGAGCAGATCGGAAAAGCGCGGCGTCAGTTCCGACGGTTTGATCATGACGCGGTTGCCGGCGGCGATGGCCGCCACTGCGGGCGCGAGGGCCAGCTGATAGGGGTAATTCCAGGGCGAGATAATGCCCACGACGCCCAGCGGCTGGCGCAGCAGGCGGTTGCTCCCCGGGCGATAGTGCATCGCGGTGGGCATGCGCTGCGGCTTCACCCAGCGCTTGAGGTGGCGCTGCGCGTGGCGCACGGTGGCGCCCACCAGGACCAGTTCGGCCATCTGCGTTTCATGGGCTGAGCGGTGGCCGAAGTCGGCGCTGATCGCATCGACGATTTCCGCCGCATGTTTCTCCCCCATCGCCGCGAGCCGGGCCAGCCGGTCCGTGCGCGCGGCCAGGGTCGGATTCATTTCCTCTGCGAAGGCAGAACGCTGGCGCTCGAGGATGGCGTACAGCCGCTCGATGGGCGAATTTTCCATGGTGCCTCCTGCAATCTCGGACGATGCAACGCGATCGCCAGGAAAGATGGTAGCAGCTTGTCGGCTATGTGCGTGCGCCCGCTGTTTTCCAGTCTAGGCAACCGCCACGAGGCGGTCGTCGGCGTAGAGCAGGCGCCGGCCGTCGGAGAATCTGACGAACGCGCGATCGACCGGGATCGGCGCGTCCGCGCTTATTTTTGCCTTGATGCGCTGACCGCCCATTTCGAGCGTGGCGATGCGAAAGGCGCCGACAGATTTCAGGTCGACGAGGACGGCGGGAAGCGCACCCGCCGCCGGAGCATCAGTGATCGCGACGTATTCCGGGCGCACGCCAAAAGCGAGTTTTGCCCCCGCCTTGCCTGCCGAGCGATCGGCGCCCGGAAACGCAATGTGCATGCTGCCCACGTCCACCCCGCCTTCGGCCAGCCGGCATTCGAGCATGTTCATTGAAGGCGAACCGATAAAGTATCCGACGAAGGCATCCTCCGGCCGCTCGAACAACTCCTGCGGCGTTCCGATCTGGACCACCTTTCCGTAGTTCATGACGACCACCTTGTTGGCCAGCGTCATTGCCTCGGTCTGGTCGTGGGTTACATAGATCAGTGTGAGCCGGTAGCGTCGGTTCACTTCCTTCAGCTTGCGCCGCAACTCGAATTTCAGTTGCGGGTCGATGACGGTCAGCGGCTCGTCGAGCAGAATCGCGGCGACGTCCTTGCGCACCAGTCCGCGCCCCAGGGAAATGAGCTGTTTCGCATCTGCGCTGAGGTGCAGTGCCGCGCGCTTGAGATAGCTGCCGAGATTGAGCAATTCCGCGACCTCTCCGACGCGCTCCTGGATCTCGCGCTCCGGCAGTCGCCGGCAGCGCAGCGGAAATGCGAGGTTCTCGAATACGGTCATGGTGCGGTAGATCACCGGGAACTGGAACACCTGGGCGATGTTGCGCCGGGCAGTCGCAAGATCGGTGACGTCCACGCCGTCGAAGCGCACGCGTCCTTCGCTCGGCCGGACGATGCCGGACATGATGTTGAGCAGTGTCGTTTTGCCGCAGCCCGAGGGGCCGAGGAGGGCATAGGTTTCGCCGTCTTCCCAGGTATGGGTAAACGGATGCAGCGCGTAGCTCGGCCGTGCGCTGGCGCTGTCGTAGCTGTGTGCGAGTCCGTCGAGGTCGATGCGTGCCATGTCTGCTCCTCAGCCGCCGGCCGCCGGCGCGGCGGCGAGTTCGCCCCCGGGCGCGAATGCGAACAGCTTGCTGCCCTCCAGGGCTACATGCACGTTCTCGCCCAGGGCATAGGCGTGCACGCCGGAGAGATGGGCGACCAGGTGCATGTCGGCGTGGCGCACATGGAGGAAGGTCTCCGAACCGCTGATCTCGGCCAGCTCGACCTCGCTGGCGATGCCGCTGGGGTCCGGTGCGATGTCGCTGGGATGGATGCCGAACACATAGGGCCCTTGCGCAAGCGAGCCAAAATGACGCGGCCGCGGCAGCAGCACGTCCTTGCTGAGCCGTAGTCCGGCGTCCTCGAGCGAACCGGGCAGCAGGTTCATCGGCGGATCACTGAATATCCTGGCCACCGTGGCCGTGGCCGGTCGGGCATAAACGCTTTGCGCCGCGCCGACCTGCAGCAGCCGGCCTTCGTGCATCACCAGCACCTCGGCACCGAATAGCAGGGCCTCGTTCGGATCGGCCGTGGTGTAGACCACGATCGAACGACTTTGCGCGCTGAAGATATTGAGGAACTCCTCGCGCAGCTGTTCGCGCAGCTTGTAGTCGAGGTTGATCAGAGGTTCGTCCAGAAGCAGGAGATCCGAACCCTTGACCAGCGAGCGGGCGAGGGCCACGCGCTGTTGTTGTCCGCCGGAAAGCGCACCCGGCAGGCGTGTCAGGAACGGCGTCAAGCCTACGGTCTCGGCCATCGCGCGCACCCTGCGCTCGATTTCGGCGTGCTTGAAGCGCCGGCGGCGCAGCGGAAAAGCGATGTTGTCATAGACCGAGAGGTGCGGATAGTTGATGAACTGCTGATACACCATCGACACGCTGCGCGACCACACGGGAACGGTCGCGAGGTCCGCGTCGTCCAGCGTAATCCTGCCTGTGTCGGGGACATCAAGGCCGGCGAGCGCGTGCAGCAGCGAAGTCTTGCCCGACAGCGTCGGCCCGACGACCACGTAGAAACGCCCGCGTTCGAGGGTGCACGATATGTTGTCCAGATGGGCGACGCCGTCGATGCGGCGCGTAAGTTCGGTGGCGACCAGTGACATCGGCGCCGCCCTACCTGATCGCGCCGGCGAGATTGCCGCGCGAGAGATAACTCTCCAGGATGAACGCGACCGCCACCAGCGGTGCTACCGACACCAGCGCGGCGGCCGAAAGGCTCCACCAGGGCGTCACCGAAGAGTTGAGCGACACGATGGCCACCGGCAACAGTTGCGTCTTGGTGAAGGTCAGCGTAAATGCGAAGAAGAAGTCGTTCCAGCCGAAGATCAGGCAGAACAGGCCCGCCACGACCAGTCCGGGTTTGGAATTCGGCAGGATCACGCGCCAGAACGTTTCGAACGGGCTGCAGCCGTCGAGCATTGCGCTCTGGTCGAGTTCGCGCGGAACGGTGTTGAAAAAATCCACCATCACCCACACGGCGATGGGCATCAGCAGCGCGATATAGACGACGATCAGCCCGATCTTGGTATCGAGAAGATGGAGGAACTGCAGCATCAGGAAGAACGGTATTGCGAGCACCACCGGCGGCATGATCCGTTGCGAGATGAAAAAGAAGGTGATGTCGGCGTTGCGCACGAACCCGGCGCGGAAGGTGAAGCGCGACAGGCCGTAGGCGGCCAGCGTCCCGAACACCAGGCTGATCAGGCTGGCGCTGACGGTTACGATCAGGCTGTCCAGGTAGGGGCCGCCGATCTGGATTCCGCCGCCGCCGCTGTGAAACAGATCTCCCCAGCCCTGAAGCGACGGTTTGTACTGCAGCCACGGAATGTACGTCGCCCCCCCGGTGATGCCGTTGGCGGTCTTGAAGGAAGTGGTCAGCGCCCACAGGAACGGCGCGATGACGAAGGCGGACCAGAGCAGGATCGCGCCATATTTGAGGAAGCGGTACAAAGTGCTCATCAGGCAGAGTCCTTGACGAGCAGCGCCCGCGCCAGCACCTTGGCGATGATGGTAAGCGAAATCGCCATGATGACGAGATAGGTGAAGGATAGGGCCGCGGCGTAGCCGACCTGGAAGTCACGCAGGCCGCGAATGAAAATGTAATAGCTCGAGGTTTCCGTCGCCGTGCCCGGCCCGCCCGAGGTGATCACGTACACCGAGTCCAGGATTTTGGAGGCTTCGATCAGACGGATGATGATGGCGCCGATCGAAATCGGCGCCATCATCGGAAAAGTCACGCGCAGGAAAGTCCGTATCGGTCCTGCGCCGTCGATGGCGGCGGCCAGAAAAGGCTCACGCGGCAGCGACAGCAGGCCGGCGAGCAGCATCAGAAACATGAACGGCGTCCACTGCCAGACCTCGACGATGATGATGCTCGTCATGGCCAGACCGGCCTGCGACAGCCACGGCAGCGGCGCGAAGCCGAGCAGGTGCACCAGGTCGTTCACCGGTCCGAGCGACTCATGAAACATGGTGCGCCAGATGACCGCCATGATCACCGGCGTGGTCATCATCGGAATCAGGAACAGGACGCGGAAAAAGCGGCGCGCGCGCACTTCGCGCCACACCAACAGTGCCAGGCCGAAGCCGAGCAGGTACTGCAGCAGCACCGACCCGACGGCCATCAGCGCCAGACGCCCGAACGACTCCCAGAAGCGCGTGTCGTGGGCGAGGCGAAGGTAATTCGTCGAGCCGATCCAGTCGAGGCCCGGCCGGGCGACGTCCCAGTCGGAGAAGCTCACGCGTATGGTGAACAGCAGCGGGAACAGGATAATCGCGACCAGCACGATCAACCCCGGCATGACAAATACGAACTTGCTTCGATCCCTGGCCAAGCCCGGCTCCTATCCTATGTACGACGTACGACTTTCCAAATACCTTCGCCTGCGGCG
>DATKUQ010000361.1:0-11170 GCA_035530495.1 Burkholderiales bacterium | reverse complement strand
CCGGGGAGTGTCTAGTTTCTAGCAACTAGACACTGGGGCTTAGTGGCCCTTGGGTGGCGCACCCTTGTATACGTAGCGCGTGCCGCAGTAAGGGCAGAGCACCTCGCCCGCATCCAGCACGTCGAGGAACACGCGCGGATGCAGATTCCACACCGGGGTCGAAGGGCGGGGGCATTCCAGCGGCAGGTCCCGTTCCGTGACTTCGACCGTGCGCTGCGTTTGGTATGCGGTGGCGGACATCAGCGTTTCCCCTTTCTTGCTGGTTTGCTTGCGGCAGCGGACTTGCCCGCGGCCGCTGTTGGCTTGGCTGCGGCCACTTTAGACTTGCCCGCGGCCGCTGTTGACTTGCCTGCGGCCGCTGTTGACTTGCCTGCGGCAACGGGCGCGAGCCAGTCGATGTGCCGCTGGTCCCTGCCGTTGACGACTTCGAAGAACGCATTCTGCAGCTTGCGCGTGACCGGACCGCGGCGGCCCGCGCCGATCTTGCGCCCGTCGACTTCGCGAATCGGTGTGACTTCGGCGGCGGTGCCGGTGAAGAAGGCCTCGTCGGCGATGTACAGGTCGTCGCGGGTGACGCGCCGCGGCGTGACCGTGTAGCCGAGGTCGGCGGCAAGCGCGATTACGCTGTCGCGGGTGATGCCCATCAGTGCCGAGGTCAGTTCCGGCTCATAGATGCGGCCGTTCTTGACGACGAACAGGTTCTCGCCCGCGCCTTCGGCGACGAAGCCGTCGACGTCGAGCAACAGCCCTTCGTCGTAGCCGTGCTCGGTCGCTTCCTGATTCGCCAGAATGGAGTTGGCGTAGGTGCCCGAATACTTGGCGCGGCACATCGAAACGTTCACGTGGTGGCGCGCGAACGACGAGGTCTTGACGCGTATGCCTTTCTCCAGGCCATCGGCGCCGAGGTAGGCGCCCCAGGGCCAGGCGGCGATCGCGACGTGGACCGTTGCGCCTTTGGGGGAAACGCCCATTTTTTCCGAGCCGTAAAAGGCGATCGGGCGCAGGTAGCATTCACGCAGCTTGTTCGCGCGCACCACTTCCTTGTGCGCTTCGATGATGGTCTGCCTGGAGTAGGGGATCTTCATCATGTAGATGTGCGCCGAGTTGTACAGGCGGTCGATGTGCTCCGCCAGGCGGAACACGGCTGTGCCGTCCGCGGTGTCGTAGGCGCGTATGCCCTCGAATACCGCCAACCCGTAATGCAGCGAGTGGGTGAGCACGTGGGTGGTAGCCGAGCGCCAGGGCACCAGCTTGCCGTCGTACCAGATGTAGCCGTTGCGGTCGGCCATCGACGTCGCCATTGTTGCCAACTCCTTGTTCTAAGCGGGTGAAAAGACAAAACGCCATTCTAGCGGAAAGCGGCTGCCTTGAGCAGCGCCTCGTACGCATGCAATAGGCGCGTGTTTGCGCAAGGGCCCGAACGCGGCGCGGCGCCGCTTCATCGGCAGTGCCGCAAGCGCGATGGCGATGTGCCCGCGGAGAGGCGCCGGCCGCGTTCGGGCGGCGCATGAAAAAGGCCATTTCGGCGCTGCCGAAATGGCCTCTGAACCGTGGCCTGCCGGGCGGGCCGGGGCTTAGGTCTTGGTCGCGGTCCGTTTCGGGTTCAGGTTGGTCAGGCGACCGCTCTCGGCGCCCGCGTCTTCGTCGATGACGGCGTTGATGAGCGCCGGCTTGCCCGCCGCGATCGCTTCAGTCAAAGCCTTGCTCAGTTCCGCCGGCGTAGTGGCGTGATAGCCCACGCCGCCGAATGCCTCGATCATCTTGTCGTAGCGCGCTCCCTTCACGAACGCGGTGACGGCGACGTCGGGTTTGTTGGGGTTGAGGTTGGGATCGCAGCCTTTGTAGACGCCGTTGTTGTTGAAGATCACGGTGGTAACCGGCAGCTGGTAGCGGCAGATGGTCTCGAGCTCCATGCCACTGAAACCGAACGCGCTGTCGCCTTCGATGGCAACCACAGGCAGGCCGCTGACCACCGCGGCGCCGATGGAATAGCCCATGCCGATGCCCATGATGCCCCAGGTGCCGGAGTCCAGGCGCTTGCGCGGCTGGTACATGTCGACGATGCTGCGCGTGAAATCGAGCGCGTTCGCGCCTTCGTTGACGAGGTTGATGTCCGGGTGCGCCTTCAGCACGTCGCGGATCGCGCGCAGCGCGCTGTGGTAGTTCATCGGAGACGGATTCTTTTCCAGCGTTGCCGCCATCTTCGCCACGTTCTTGTCTCTGCGCTCGGCGATCGCGCCGGTCCACTCGGCGCTGGGCTTGTTAAAGCCTGAACCCATGCCCGCCAGCAGGGCCGACACGCAGGAGCCGACGTCGCCGATCACAGGGGCGGCGATCGCCACATTGCTGTCGATTTCCGTCGGGGCGATATCGATCTGGATGAATTGCTTCGGTTTCGGCGCGCCCCAGGTCTTGCCTTTGCCGTGCGACAGCAGCCAATTCAGGCGCGCGCCGATCAGCACCACGACATCGGCCTCCGCCAGAACGAAGGAGCGGCAGGCCGAAGCCGATTGCGCGTGGTTGTCGGGCAGCAGGCCTTTGGCCATGGACATCGGCAGATAGGGGATGCCGGATTTTTCGACGAACGCCCGAATCTCTGCATCGGCCTGGGAGTAGGCGGCGCCTTTGCCGAGCAGGATGAGCGGACGCTTGGCGCCTTTGAGCACGTCCAGCGCGCGTTTGACCGCGTCCGGAGCCGGGATCTGACGCGGCACCGGGTCGACGACGCGGACGATGGATCGTTTGCCGTGCTCGACGTCCAGCGTCTGGCTCAGCAATTTCCCCGGCAGATCCAGATAGACGCCGCCGGGGCGGCCCGACACGGCCGCCCGGATCGCACGCGCAACGCCGATGCCGATATCTTCGGCGTGGTTGATGCGGTAAGCCGCCTTCGCGAACGTTTTTGCGACGGCGAGCTGGTCCATTTCTTCGTAATCGCCCTGCTGCAGGTCGATGATTTCGCGTTCGCTGGAGCCGCTGATCAGGATCATGGGGAAGCAGTTGGTCGTGGCGTTGGCGAGCGCGATCAGGCCGTTGAGGAAGCCCGGCGCGGACACGGTCATACAGATTCCCGGCTTCTGGGTCAGGTAGCCGGCGATCGCGGCCGCATTGCCCGCATGTTGTTCATGACGGAAACCGATGAAGCGCATGCCTTCGGCCTGGGCCAGTCGGGCCAGGTCCGTGATCGGGATGCCGACGAGGCCGAAAATGGTGTCGATGTCGTTGGCCTTCAGAGCATCGATTACAAGATGAAACCCGTCGGTCATTTTCGCGGAATCTTCTGCGCTGGTCACAGGGGCTTCTTCTAGTCTTGCGGACATGGTCTCTCCTTCGTATTCGGTTGGCTATACGGATTGCATGGGCGAAACTGTTGCGCTTCCCGCTCTCGCGGCCGATCGCCGAGCAGCCGGTTGATTCAACGCATCATGCTAGCGCCTCGGCGGCATTCATCATTGACCGCGGTCAATTTTCGCCGCATCATTTTTTTCCATATCCATGATATTGACCCGAACACGGACTTTCGGCGTCCGCGGGCCGGCGGGCACGTCAGCTTTGCGCTGGCGCGCGGCTGCTGGCAGCGAATACGATGTCCCACAGCTTCAGCGCCGCTTCGATGTAAGCCCTGAGCGGCTCTTGTTCGACGCGCGCGTACTGCGCGCCGTTGAGTCTCTGCGCGTGCTGCAGCCTGCGGTATTCGCGGTAGCCGTCGCGCACCGTGATCGCCGTCGCCAGCGGAATCAGGCCGAGCTCTCCCGCTATCTTGAGCAAGGCGATGTTGCCCAGATTGCCGGTCAGCTGCGGATAACGGTGCGCGTGCGCGAGCACCAGGTACTGCACGATGAATTCGATGTCTATCATGCCGCCGCGGTCGTGCTTGAGATCGAACAGACCGCTCTCGTTCGGGTGGGCATCGAGCATCCTGGCGCGCATCGCGACTACTTCGCGCCGCAGCGTCTCCGGGTCGCGGCGGCGGCGCAGGATGGCGATGCGCTCGGCTTCGAATGCGGCGCCCACCGCCGCGTCGCCCGCGCAGTAGCGCGCCCTGGTCAGCGCCTGGTGCTCCCACACCCAGGCATCCTTCTCCTGGTATTCGCGAAACGCATCGACCGAGCTCACCATCAGGCCGCCTTCGCCGTTGGGCCGCAGGCGCAGGTCGGTTTCGAACAGCACGCCCGAGGCGGTGGTGCTGGTGAGCCAGCTGTTGAGGCGCTGTGCCAGGCGCGCGTACAGCTGGGGCGCGCGCGCATCGTCGTCCTGGTACAGGAAGATGATGTCCAGGTCCGAGGCGTAGCCCAATTCCTTTCCGCCGAGTTTGCCGTAGGCGATGACGGCGAAGCGCGGCGCCTCGCGATGGCGGTTCCGGAGTTGTGCCCAGCACAGCTCCAGCGTGATCGTCAGCATCAGGTCGGCCAGCGCCGACAGGTGGTCGGCAAGTACCTCCACCGTGAGCTGTCCCGCCAGGTCCTGCGCCAGCAGGCGGAACACCTGGGCGTGGTGCGCCTCTCGCAGCACATCCATCTGCCGCTCGGCATCGCCTTCATGGCGCGCGAGCAGCGCGCGCAGGTAAGCGGCGAATTCCTTCCAGTCCGGCGCCGCGTAGAGCGTGCGCGCGTCGAGCAGTTCGTCCAGCAGCAGCGGGTGGCGCGTGACATAGGCGGCGGCCCAGCCCGATGCGGACAGGAGCTGCACCACCTTTTCCAGCGCCTGCGGATATTCGTAGAGCAGTGCCAGATAGGAGCTGCGCCGGCTGATCGCTTCGAGCAGATCCAGGGTGCGCGCGAGCGCCGCTTCGGGTGCGCCGGCCATGGCCGCGAGCTCGATCACGCGCGGCAGCAGGGCGTCGTAGCGCTCGCGGCTAGTCTCGGGCAACTGCGCATAGCGCGGCGAGGCGCGCGCGGCGGCGAGGCGCGCGAGCGCGTCGCCGGCGTCGGCGAAGCCGAGTGTGCGGAGCTGCCCTTCGGCTGCATGCGCATTGAGTTTCCCGTTCCACAGCGGCGCGCACGCGTGCTCGTCCTGCGCCGGTGCGGCGAACACGTCGTCGAAATGGCGCGACACCCGCTCGCGGTGCGCGTCCAGCCGGCGCATGAATTCTGCGTAGTCGTCAAAGCCCATGGCCGCGGCGACCAGCGCCTGGTCGTCGCCGCCGGTGGGCAGATCGTGGGTCTGCGCGTCGTCCAGGTATTGCAGGCGATGCTCGACCCGGCGCAGGAAATCGTAGGCCGCGTGCAGCTCGGCCACCGCCTCTGCGGACAGCAGTCCCTTCTTCTGCAACAGCGCGAGCACTTCCAGCGTGGGGCGGGCCTGCAAATCGGCATCGCGCCCGCCGCGTATCAACTGGAACGCCTGTGCGATGAATTCGATTTCGCGTATGCCGCCCGGGCCGAGTTTGACGTGTCCGACGAGATCGCGCCGCGCCACCTCGGCGCGGATTTGCGCATGCAGCGAGCGCATCGCCGCAAACGCACCGAAGTCGAGGTATTTGCGGAACACGAACGGCCGAGCGACCGCGCCCAGGGCACGCGCCAACTCGTTTGCCTTCGCTGTAGCGCCGCTCCCCGCAAAAGCATTGGCTTCGCCGCTCGCCGCCACAACGCGCGCCTTGATCCAGGCGTAGCGCTCCCATTCGCGCCCCTCGGCGATGAAGTAGTTTTCCAGCGCGTCGAAGCTGCAGACGAGCGGCCCCGAATCGCCGTTGGGGCGCAAGCGCATGTCGACGCGGAATACCTGGCCGTCCTCGGTGATGTCGGCGAGCGCGTTGATCAGACGGCGTCCGAGGCGAATGAAATATTCATGATTGGACAGCCGCCGCGGTGCGGAACCGCTTGACGGGGCGCCCGCGCTCAATGCGGTATCGCCTTCCTCCGGATAGACGAAGATCAGATCGATGTCGGAAGAGACGTTGAGCTCGCGTCCGCCCAGCTTGCCCATGCCGACCACCAGCAACTCCTGTCGCCTGCCCTCTGCCGTCGGCGTGCCGTGCTGCGCTTCGAGCCATGGTCCGAGGTATTCGAGCGCATAGGCGAGGCTGAGTTCGGCCAGGTCGCTCATGCTGGCCATCACTTCGGCCAGCGGCGCGCGTCCGCTGAGGTCGCGCAGCAGAACCCGCAGCATGACCTGCTGGCGCAGCTGGCGCAGCGTGCGCTTGAGTGCGTCCTCGTCGCCGGGCGTCTCGCGCGCAAGGCAGGCGCGCATGGCGTCGGCGTCGAAAGGCTCGTCGATCGAGGCTAGCGCCGCCTGGAACAATTCCGGCCGTGCCTGCGCCAGGCGTTGGGCATAGCGCGAATAAGTCAGCGCGGCTTCTAATGGAATACCCTTAGCCGGCGGCATTGGGAGAGGTTTTGCAGGTAAAATAATGCATTAAATTGTCTGCTTTTTTTCAGCGCGCGCGTTCATTGTAGGGCTTTCGCCGAAATGCGCTCAACCAGCATGGGAAATCTGCCTCCGGATGGCGCGATCCGACCAAACCGAAACTAGCTCTACCCCGCCGGAAGAGGAGGATTTCTCGCCGCTGGCGGAGCTCGGCGTCGCGCCGCAGCGACGCGGGCCGGTGCGCCGGCTGCTGCATTTCGTCGGCTATGTCCTGCTGATCGGCTATTTCGGCTTTGCGGCGGTACTGCTGGCGCTGCGCTTCTGGATTCTGCCGTACGTCGAGGCTCATCCGGCGCTTATCGCCCAGGCGATTTCGCGCAATATCGGCCAGCGTGTCAGCATCGGCAGCGTCGATTCCGGCTGGCAGCGCCTGCGCCCCTACCTCGCCCTGACCGAGCTGCGCCTGTACGACAGGGACGGCCAAATCGCCTTGTCGCTGCCCTCGGTGTCCTGCACCGTGTCTTGGGAATCGCTTGCGTTCGGCAGCTTGCGCTTCTATTCCCTTTCCCTGGACAAGCCCAATCTGAACATTCGGCGGGACCAGACGGGGGCGCTTTATGTCGCCGGCGTCAAGCTCAATGCCGAGGCCGCGGGAGCGGGTTTTTCCGAATGGCTGGTGGAGCAGCGCGAAGTGGACATCCGCGACGCCCGGGTGAGCTGGGACGATCAGCTGCGCCATGCGCCTCCCCTGATGCTGTCCAAGGTGAATTTCATCATGCGCAACCGCGGCAGCCATCATCGGTTTGCACTGCGCGCGCAGCCGCCGCGGGAAATCGCCGCCGCACTCGACTTGCGCGGCGACTTGCGCGGCAGGACGTTCCAGCAGCTGCAGGCTTGGAATGGCCAACTCTATGCCGAACTGGCCGACGTCGACCTCGCGGCCTGGCGCGCATGGATCGACTATCCGGTGGACATCCAGAGCGGGCGCGGCGGCTTGAGGCTGTGGCTGAGCTTTGCCGACAAACGCCCGGTGGCGGCCACTGCCGACGTCGCGGTGGGCGGCCTCAGCACGCGCCTCGCGCCGGAGTTGCCCGTGCTGGCGATGCGCTTGATGCAAGGGCGGCTGTCGGCCAAGCGGGACGGCGCCGGCTATGAAATCGGCGGCAATCATGTGGCGCTGGAACTGCAAACCGGCGTGACGCTGCCGCCGGCGCAGTTTGCGCTGAAGTGGCGCCCCGGTGACGCGAAGGGTGCCGAGCAGGGCGAGTTGCAGGTCGATGCGCTGGCGCTGCAGCCGCTGGCGCTGTTGGGCGGGTACCTGCCCCTGCCGCAGGAGCTGCGCAAATTCCTGGCCGACGCCGCGCCCGAGGGCAGCGTCTCGGACATGGCCTTCACTTGGCAGGGTCCGCTGCAGAATCCGCAGCACTACAGCGCGCGCGGGCATTTCGACCGTCTGGGCATGCGCGCCTACGCCGGCCTGCCCGGATTCTCGGGAATCAGCGGCAACATAGACGGCAACGAGACGGGCGGCAGCGTGTCGATCAACGCGAGCAATGCGCAACTGGATATGCCGCAGGTCTTTGCCGGGGCGGCGCCCAGTTTCGACAGCTTTACCGGACAGCTGGCGTGGAGTCATGTGCGCGGCGCTCTGCAGCTCAAGCTGTCCAATATCGCCTTCGCCAACGCGGATCTGGCAGGAACGGCGTTTGGCAAGTACGTCACCGCGCCGGAGGGGCCCGGGACAATCGATCTTACGGCGCGCCTGAACCGCGCCGACGCGCGTCATGTGGCGCGCTATATCCCGTTCCTGGACAAGGATGCCTTCGATTGGCTGGACGGCGCCTTGCTTGCCGGGAGCTCGAACGACCTCAGCCTGCGACTCAAAGGCAATCTCAAGGATTTTCCTTTCCAGAGCCAGAAGGAAGGAACGTTCCAGATCGCGGGCCGGGTGAGCGGCGGACGCTTGCGCTACGCTCCTGGCTGGCCGACGATAGACGGCATCGACGCAAATCTGCGTTTCGACGGCCGACGCATGGAAGTGACGAGCAAGAAGGCGAACATACTCGGCACAAAGGTGAGCGCTGCGCACGTCGTTCTGGCGGACCTGTTCGGGCACGACCGGATACTCACGGTCGACGGCGAGGTCGAAGGTCCGACCGCCGAATTCCTGAAGTTCGTTGCGCAGAGCCCCGTGAACAAGATGATCGGCGGCATCACTGCAAACATGGGCGCGGTGGGCGATGGCAAGCTGCAACTCAAGCTGGACCTTCCGCTGGCACATCTGGCCGACGCCAAGGTCGCAGGCAATTACCAGCTGATCGGCAATCGCGTAAGCATCGATGCCGCCTGGCCGCCGGTGTCGCAGGTGAGCGGGCGGCTCGAATTTACCGACCGCAGCGTGAACATGCGCGCGGTCAAGGCGCAGTTCCTGGGTGGTCCGGTAGTGGTCGGCATTGCGACCCGGCCCGACGGCGACGTCGCCGTCGATGCGCATGGCACGCTCGATGTGGCCGCGCTACGGTCGGCGCTGGAGCAACCGCTGTTGCGGCGATTGAGCGGGACCACCGCCTGGAGTTCGAGCATGCATTTCGGCAAGCGCGGCGCCAGCATTCTGGTGGAATCCAATCTGCAGGGCATTGTTTCGACGCTGCCGGCGCCGCTTGCCAAGGCAAGTGCCGATCGGCTGCCCCTGCGTTTCGAGTACACGGCCAGCACCGAGGAGCGCAGCGGCGGCTGGAGCGGGTCGCCATCGACGGATCGCACTACCCTGGATCTGGGCAATATAGTGCGCGCGGAAGTGCAACGCCGTCGCGACGACGGGAAAATGGTCATCGAACGCGGCGCTATCGGCCTCAACGAGGCGCCCAGGCTGCCCGAAACGGGCATGGTGTTGAACGGCAAGGCGGCCGAACTCGACCTGGATGAGTGGCTGAGCGCGCTCGCGGGGCCGGGCGGGTCGCAGTTGCCCTTGTCCCTGCTCAACCTCAAGGTGGGCGCGCTGGATGTGTACGGCAAACGCATCCACGATGTTTCCCTGCGGGCCGGTTTCAAGGGCAGCGACTGGCTCGCAAGCATCGATGCACGCGAGCTCGCCGGAAATGTGTACTGGCGCTCCCAGGGCAAGGGACGGGTAAGCGCGCAGCTGACGCATTTCACCTTTCCCGAGCCGACGCCCGGCAAAGCGGAAAATACGGCGCCGACGACGGAATTGCCCGGACTCGACATCGTCGCCGACAATCTGATCGTAGACGGCAAAAAGCTCGGGCGGCTGGAGCTGACGGCGGCGAACCAAGGACTGGACTGGCGTATAGACAAACTGACGCTGACGACGCCGGAGGCCAGCCTGAGCGCCGACGGGCTGTGGCAGGGCGTCGCGGCGCAACAGCGCACCAGCGTGAACCTGAAGCTCGAAGTTCGCGACGTGGGAAAATATCTGGCGCGCCTGGGCTATCCGGAGACTGTGCAGCGCGGCAGCGCCACGCTGCAGGGCAAGCTCTCCTGGGCCGGGGGTCCGCAATCCATCGATTATCCGACGCTTACCGGGAATCTGTCGCTGACTGCGGAAAAAGGGCAATTTCTCAAGATCAAGCCCGGGATAAGCAAGTTGTTGGGGATACTCAGCCTTCAGGCGCTGCCGCGCCGCATCACCCTCGATTTCCGCGATATTTTCAGCGAAGGTTTCGCCTTTGATACCATGAGCGGCACGGCCACGGTGGCGAAAGGCGTATTGCATATGCAGAGCTTCGTCATGCAGGGGCCTTCCGCGCACGTGGCGATGTCCGGCGACATCGACCTTGCCCGGGAAACGCAGGCGCTCAAGGTGCGCGTGGTGCCCAGCGTGGGCGACAGCCTGGCGGTGGCTGGGGGGCTGATGCTCGCCAGTCCGATTGCGGGGGTTGCGTCATTTTTGGCGCAGCGGCTGCTCAAGGACCCCTTGGGACAGGCTTTAGCCTATGAATATTCGGTTACCGGCACTTGGGCCGATCCCAAGGTGGAGAAGCTGGCGCGCGAAACTCCGGCCGGCAGCACGCATGCGCCGGCCGGCAGCGCGAACGAATTCGAGTGAGTACCACGCGCGGGCAGGCCGCGGCAGTGGCCGGCGCTGCGCGCAATCGAGCAAACGGGAGGACGGGCATTCATGGCCGAGGGAAAGTTCAAGGTTGCGGCGGTGCAGATGGTGTCCGAGCCCGAGGTGCAGGCGAATCTGGCGGCCGCTGGCGAGCTGATCGCGCAAGCCGCGGCCGAGGGTGCGCGGCTGGTGGCTCTGCCGGAGTATTTCTGCATCCTCGGCCGGCGCGACCGCGACAAGGTGGATGTGCGCGAAGACTATGGGCACGGGCCGATACAGGATTTTCTCGCCGAGACCGCGGCGAAGAACAAGGTGTGGCTGGTCGGCGGCTCGGTGCCGCTCGCCTGCGCCGATCCGGACAAGGTGCGCAACACCTGCTTGGTGTTCGACGATGCCGGCCGGCGTGTAGCGCGCTACGACAAGATTCACCTGTTCGGTTTCGACCTGGGGACGGAGCGCTTCCAGGAATCGCGCAGCATCGAGCCGGGCAGCGAAGTGGTGACGCTGGATACGCCGTTCGCGCGGCTCGGCCTGTCGATCTGCTAGGACCTGCGTTTTCCCGAGATGTACCGCAAGATGGGCGCGGTGGACCTCATTCTCGTGCCGTCTTCGTTCACCGCCACCACGGGCAAGGCACACTGGGAGATGCTGCTGTGCGCGCGCGCGGTCGAGAACCAGGCCTACGTGCTCGCGCCGGCGCAAGGGGGGCACCACAAGAACGGCCGCGACACCTGGGGGCACAGCATGCTCATCGATCCCTGGGGCAAGGTGCTCGCCGTCCTCGAGAGCGGG
>DATKUQ010000360.1:0-2963 GCA_035530495.1 Burkholderiales bacterium | reverse complement strand
TTAAGGACAAGGTGTTCCATTCATGATGGATCCGCTCCACGAAGCCGAACGCTTGTTTCTCGACAGCCGCCCGGCTTACCGGGAAACGGCAGCGCTCGACCAGCTGCGGCGTTCGCACTACGAACAGCTCGACCGATTCAGGCATATATATCTCGATTACACCGGGAGCGGCCTTTACGCAAGCACGCAGATTCGCGAACACGCCGATCTCCTGCTGGCGAGTGTTCCTGGCAACCCGCATTCATCCAACCCCACGTCCGCGCTGGCCACATCGTTCGT
Organism: Burkholderiales bacterium; assembly: GCA_035530495.1. GTDB lineage: Bacteria > Pseudomonadota > Gammaproteobacteria > Burkholderiales > SG8-39 > 2-12-FULL-64-23. Next base: position 2,684 of record DATKUQ010000360.1, on the reverse strand, counting down.
CGAGCGCGCGCGTCAGGCGGTCCATCGTTTCTTCAATGCGTCGGAAGAAGAGTACGCCGTCGTTTTCACCCAAAACGCGACCGGTGCGCTCAAGCTCGTTGGCGAATCCTATCCGTTTGACCGCTCCAGCCGCCTGCTGCTCACCTTCGACAACCACAACTCCGTAAACGGGATCCGGGAATTTGCGCGCGCGGCGGGGACGGCGGTCACCTATACGCCACTGGTGCTGCCGGAAATGCGCATCGACGCCGACGCCCTGTCTTCCCATCTGACGACGCCCGCCGAAAAGTCCCACAATTTGTTCGCCTACCCCGCCCAGTCGAATTTCTCCGGCGTGCAGCATTCACTCGATTGGATAGAGGCCGCACAAGCACGCGGTTGGGATGTCCTGCTGGACGCTGCCGCATACGTACCCACAAACAAGCTGGACCTGAGCGCGATCAAGCCAGACTTCGTTGCCGTCTCTTTTTACAAGATCTTCGGCTACCCGACAGGAGCCGGCTGTCTCATCGCGCGCAGAATCGCGCTGCAAAAGCTGCGCAGGCCTTGGTTTTCCGGGGGAACCATCACGGTCGCTTCGGTGCAAGGCGACCGTCATTACCTGCAGCTCGGTCCCGAAGCGTTCGAGGACGGAACGCCCGACTATCTGTCCATGCCCGCGATAGAGATCGGGCTGAAACACATCGCGCAGATCGGCTATCCGGCCATCCACGCGCGCGTTGCAGCATTGACGGGTTGGCTGATCGAGCAGTTGGACGACCTGCGGCACGATAACGGCCTGCCCGCGGTCCGGATCTACGGCCCGCTCACGACAGAGGATCGAGGCGGCACGCTCGCGCTCAACTTTTTCGATGAGAGTGGACGCATCATCGACCATCGTATGGTCGAAGACCGGGCTAACCGCGCGAATATTTCGCTGCGAACCGGCTGCTTCTGCAATCCCGGGGGCGGCGAGGTCGCGTTGGGAATCTCCGAGAAAGAACTGAGCGCGTGCTTCTCCCGCGCTCCGGAACATCTGACGCTGGATGATTTCCGCCAGTGCATCGACGACGGGAGCACCGGAGCGGTGAGAGTCTCTCTCGGCGTGGCCAGCAACTTCGCGGACGTATTCGAATTCGTGCGATTCGCGCGGCGCTTGGTGCTCGGAAAATGAACTCGCAGCGGCCGGGTGAATAGTGCTTGCGGCGTCAAAGTCGCTATGATTAACTACGCGTTCGTCAAAAAAGGAGGAGGTTCAACATGATAGTCACTCTGCGTCATTTCATACGGTACATGGTCGCGCTCGCGGCCGTGGCTTTCGCCACCGGCGCGATGGCCCAGCCTGTCAACCTCACCATCGGGTCGTTTTCCCAAGGATCGGGCTGGTACGTTTACGCGGTCAATCTTGCGGAATTGTTGCACAAGGTGCTGCCACCCGGCTCCAGGATCGACGCCCCGCCGATCGCCGGTGCCGTCGGCAATCCGCGGATGGTGAGCGAGGGCAAAGCCGACCTCGCGTTCGGCATGGCGCTCGTCAACAAATGGGCACGCACGGGCACGGTTGCCTACACCAAGCCGATGACCAATCTGCGCGCGCTGGTGGGCGGCTGGGACCAGTATTACCTCGTAGCCATCGGCGCCGGCAGCAACGTCGGGCCGGGACTGGATAAGTTCCTGGAAAAAGACCGCCCGCATACTCGCGTCGTCCTGCTGCCGCGCGGAGGGGTCGGTCCCGTCGGCGGCGAGCAGATGCTCGGGTTGATGAACGCCTCGGAGGCCGCGCTCAACAAACGCGGCGGCAGCTACGAGCACGACTCTTTCGGCGCGGTCAAGGGAAGGTTCGCCAGCCACAGCACCGATCTGTTCATTCACGTCGCGAATCCGGGACATCCCGCGATCACGGAAATCGCGCACAACAACGCGGTTACATTCCTGCAACCGCCGCAGTCGGTGCTCGATCAAATGTCCAAGCTTTACGGCTGGCAGATCAAGGTCATGCCCAAGGGCTCGTTCCCGAAGCAGGATCACGATATGCGCCTGCCCGGCACCACTACGACGCTGTTCGCGAGCACCCGCATGTCCGACGAACTGGCGTATACGATCGTCAAGACCATCTGCGAGAAGACCGACCAGCTGAGGGCCGCGCACAAGGCGCTCGCCAATTTCGACTGTTCCAAGGGGGTATGGCGCGAAGAAGTGAACGGACTGCCGCTGCATCCGGGTGCCGCGCGCTACTACCGCGAGCGTGGTTGGCTGAAGTGACGCAATGCCCGGCACTGCCGGCAACGGACGGCCGGAGCCGCCGTTGAGCCAACCCGCCTCCGTCTCGACGCAGGGCGAGCGCTGGCGCGACTTGTTCGCACCGGCGCCGCTCACCGCGCTGGCGTGGACCGCGTTTCAGATCGCGATTTTCATCTGGCCCTCCATTCCCACGATAGTGCAGCGCGCCGGGCACGTCTCGTTCGCGGTGGCATTGACCTTGCTGCTCACGCACGAGCGGTTCAAAACGCCCGCGATGCGGGCGTTGAATTACCTGCTGGCGCTGCTCGCGGCACTGCCGGCAATCTATATCGCCGTATCCGTGGACCGGCTGATGAACCAGCGCATCGCCGGACTCGATCCGCTCGTGGCAAAGGACTACGTGTTCGGCATTCTCCTGCTGCTCCTGCTCGCGGAAGCTTCGCGCCGCGTATTGGGCTGGGGTA
>DATKUQ010000359.1:0-3897 GCA_035530495.1 Burkholderiales bacterium | reverse complement strand
GCAGGCGATAGACGCCTACATCGATCTCGTCGTTCGCGTGGCGCGCTCGGCGCAGAAATTCTTCGCCGGCCAGGCGATGCCGCGGCTCGCCGCCAGGGCCTACAACGCGCTGCGCCCGCTGATGCTCCCAAAAGCCTGCTTCCAGACGGTGCGCGACGTGCTCGAAGGGCTCACGCGCAACCAGGAACTGATCGCCGTGTTGACCGGCCAGTGGGGGGACTACGGCATGGTGCCGCGCGATGCTTCGTTCATGATGCACGCGGCGGTGGCGAAGCACTATTTCGACGGCGGCAACTATCCCGTGGGTGGTTCCTGGCGCATCGCCGACAGCATCATCCCGGTAATCCGTGCAGCCGGCGGCGAGGTGTTCACCTATGCCAGGGTGAAGGCGATCCTGATCGAGCACGGGCGCGCGACGGGCGTACTCATGGACAACGGGGATCGATTGCGCGCGGATGCGGTGGTGAGCGATGCCGGCGCGCGCACCACGTTCGGGCAGCTGTTGCCGCAGGCGGAACGCGAACGCTACGGTTACGCGAGGAAACTGGCTAAGGTGAAACCTTCCGGGGCGCATCTTTGCCTGTACGCCGGGTTCAAGGGCAGCGCGGCCGCGCTCGGCCTGCCGCGCACCAACCTGTGGGTCTATCCCTCGATCGACCACGAAGGCAATGTGGCGCGCTTCGCGCAGGACCTGGATGCGCCGTTCCCGATGCTCTATATCTCCTTTCCTTCGGCCAAGGACCCGGAATGGGATGCGCGCTGTCCGGACAAGAGCACGGTGGAAGTGCTGACCATGGGTCCGTGGGAGCCGTTTGCCAAATGGGCCGGGACCATCTGGCATCAGCGCGGCGCCGACTACGAGGCGCTGAAGGAGAAGTTGCAGCGGCGCCTGCTCGAGGCGCTGTACCGGCAGTTGCCGCAGTTGCGCGGGGCGCTCGCCTACGCGGAGCTGTCGACGCCGCTGTCGACCAGTTGGTTCGAGCACAACAGCCGCGGCGAGATTTATGGCCTGGACCATGACGTGCGGCGCTTCAATCAGGATTGGCTGCACCCGGTCACGCCGGTAAAGGGGCTTTACCTCACGGGGCAGGACGTGGCCTCGGCCGGGGTGGGCGGCGCCTTGATGGGCGGATTTCTGACTGCCAGCGCGATGTTAGGCCGCGATGCGATGAAGCTCATGCGCCTAGTGAAGGAATGGCAGCCTGGCGAGAACAGCCTGCCATAAGAAGGCCTCGCTGGCCCGGCGCGCTGGCGCAGCGGTATTCCCCCGAATTTTCTGCGCTCCTCTTGAGAAAAATCAAGCAGGGCAGGATTCCGCAGCGCACGATGAAAATCTGAATTAGCTGCGGATGCGCTCGCCGAGCGTGCGTCGAGAGAATGCTCGCAGCAACGGCGCGTAGCTGCGCCTGCACTGACCATGAAGCCACCGGAAAACCGACAGGGACGGCCGAGTCTGGCACTGCATCTGGGTATCGTGCTGGTACTCAAGTTCGCGCTGCTCGCGCTGCTGTGGTACCTGCTGGTCATGCCCTTCCGCGTGGAAATCGACGGCCCGGCCATGGGCGCGCGGCTGACGCAGGCTACACAGCAATCCAATCCGAAGGAGCAGGCATATGATCGATCCGACCGTCGTTGAGCTGTCGCGCGCGCAATTCGCCGCCGTCGCGATGTATCACTTCCTGTTCGTTCCGCTTACGCTCGGTCTGGCGTGGCTGCTGGTGATCATGGAGTCGGCCTACGTGATGAGCGGCAAGGAAATCTACCGCGACATGACCAAGTTCTGGGGCAAACTGTTCGGCATCAATTTTGCCCTGGGCGTCACCACGGGGCTCACGATGGAGTTCCAGTTCGGAACCAACTGGGCGTATTACTCGCATTATGTGGGTGACATTTTCGGCGCGCCGCTCGCGATCGAGGGCCTGATGGCCTTCTTTCTCGAGTCCACCATGGTGGGCCTGTTCTTTTTCGGCTGGAACCGCCTACCCAAGGCCGGGCACCTCGCCGTCACCGCGTTGATGGCACTTGCCTCTAATCTGTCTGCGGTGCTGATCCTGATCGCCAACGGCTGGATGCAGGATCCGGTCGGCGCGGCCTTCAATCCGGTCACCATGCGCATGGAACTGGTGGATTTCGCTGCGCTCATATTCAATCCGACCGCGCAGGCCAAATTCGTGCACACGGTGGGCGCGGGCTATGTCGTCGGCTCCGTGTTCGTGCTCGGCATTTCAGCCTGGTATCTGCTGCACAATGTGCATGTCGAATTCGCGCGCCGCTCGTATCGCATCGCGGCGGCATTCGGTCTGGCATCGGCGGCCTGCGTGATCGTGCTCGGCGACGAGTCGGGCTACGCCGTGACCGCGTCGCAGCAGTCGAAACTGGCGGCTATGGAAGCCATGTGGGAGTCCGAGCCGGCACCCGCGGGATTGACGCTGGTCGCCTCGATCAACGAGAAAGAGCAGAAGAACAACTGGGAGATCAAGGTTCCGTATATGCTCGGCCTGATCGCCACCCGCTCCGCCAGCACGCAATTGCCCGGCATCCGCGACATCCGCGCGCACAACCGCGAGCGCATCAAGTCCGGCATCGAGGCGGTAAGCGCGCTCGATACGATGCGCCGCGATCCGCACGATGCCGCAGCGAGAGAGCAGTTCAAGGCGCATGAAAAGGATATGGGCTACGGCCTGCTGCTGCGCCGCTATACGGAGGACGTGCGCGCAGCGACGCCCGAGATGATCGAACGCGCGGTGATGGATTCGGTGCCCAGGGCCGCGCCTTTGTTCTGGGGCTTCCGGGTGATGGTCGGCCTCGGGTTTTCTTTCCTCGCGCTGTTCGCGCTCTCCTTCTGGTTCGCCGTGAAGAACCAATTCCGCGACAAGACCTGGCTGCTGAAATGGGCGCTGTGGGGGATCCCCTTGCCTTGGATCGCGTGCATGCTCGGCTGGTTCGTCGCCGAGTACGGGCGCCAGCCCTGGACCGTGTTCGGCCTGCTGCCCACGCATATCTCGGCGTCGTCGCTGTCGGCGGCGAACCTGTGGGGGTCGATCTCGGCATTCGTCGCGTTTTACACCCTGCTGCTCGTGGCCGAGCTCTACCTGATGTTCAAATATGCGCGGCTCGGCCCGGTGGTGCTGCAGTCGGATGCGCCTGTTGCCGGCCGCGCCGGTGCCCCAGTCTGAGGAGAAGTGATCATGTTCGACTATCTGACCCTGAAACTCATCTGGTGGCTGCTGGTGGGCGTGCTCTTGATTGGCTTCGCCATCATGGACGGCCACGACATGGGCGTCGGCACGCTGCTGCCGTTTCTCGGCAAGGACGATACCGAGCGCCGCATCATGATCAACACCGTGGCGCCGCACTGGGACGGCAACCAGGTCTGGTTCATTACCGCCGGCGGCGCGATTTTCGCCGCCTGGCCGGTGGTGTACGCTACTGCGTTCTCGGGCCTGTACTGGGCGCTGCTGCTGGTGCTGTTCGCGCTGTTCTTCCGACCGGTGGGCTTCGACTACCGCTCAAAAGTCGAGGATGCGCGCTGGCGCTCGGCGTGGGATTACGGCCTGTTCGCCGGCAGCGCGGTTCCCGCGCTGGTGTTCGGCGTCGCGTTCGGCAATCTGTTCCAGGGCGTGCCCTTTCATTTCGACGACAGCATGCGCTCGTTCTACACCGGATCGTTTTGGGCCCTGCTCAATCCGATGGCTCTGCTGTTCGGCGTGGTAAGCCTCGCGCTGCTGACGCTGCAAGGTGCGACTTTCCTCGCCCACCGCACCGAAGGGCCGCTGCAGGAGCGCGCGCTCAAGGCGTCGCGCCTGTTCGCGATCGTGCTGCTGGTCGCGTTTTGCGCGGCCGGCTTCTGGGTATCGCGCATCGACGGCTACGTGATCAAAATGATCGGGGACGTCG
>DATKUQ010000358.1:0-3013 GCA_035530495.1 Burkholderiales bacterium | reverse complement strand
GATTCGGTAGTCCGGTTAGAGCGTCGTAGTAAGCGAGGTAATTGAGCCGATCCTCTTTATCGATGTGATCGAGCGCGAACGAAATGTCACCGGCAATCTCGATGAGCAGCCGCATCTCTTCCGTGTCAAAGAAACCCGCCTCCGACGCGTAGAGCAGCAGCAAGCCCATCACCTTGTCCTCCAGTTGCAGCGGAAACACGACCACCGACCGGTACCCGCGCCGCAACGCCTCCTCGCGCCAGCGCGCCATCTGCGGATCGGTGTCGATATCGTTGCAGACCACGGCCGTCTTTTCCCGTAACGCCCGCGTCACCACCTCGCAGCGGTCGGGCGCATCATCCCTGGCCGTCAGCTGGATATTGTCGAGGTAGCCCTCGTCGACACCCGCCCTGGCCACCGGCGTCACGTCCAGGCCATTAGCGTCGAGCAGGCCGATCCAGACGAGCCGGAACTTGCCCTGTTCCACTGCGATACGGCACGCATCATCGAACAGCTCCTGCCGGTCCCGGGTGCGAACGATGGTCGTGTTGATACCGCTCAGAACCGCATACACGCGGTTCAGGCGGGTGATGCGCTTTTCGTGCTCCTTTTGCAGCGTAATATCGCGCGCGATGGTGGACAGGTACTCGACTGATCCATCGTCCCCCCTGTGCGCGATGATGACCTGCGACACAGGAATCTCCCGCCCGTCGCGTCGCAGTACCACAGCCTCGCCGCTCCATGATCCGTGCTCGATCGCATGCGGAATGGCTTGTTCTCGTACCATTGCCGCCACCCGATCGGGGTACAAAGTATTGATGGTCATTTTGGAGATGTCTTTCCCCGGGTCGAAGCCGAGCATGCGCAAGCCGGCCGGATTGCAGTAGAGGGCGCTGGCGTCCGGGCTGCCGGTCGCCACCAAGTCAGGTGTCGCCTCGATGATCGCCACCAGCCGGGCTTGTTCTTTTTCGATACGCTTTCTTTCCACGATTTCCGCTTCGAGCGCAGCGGTTCTCTCCTGCACCAAGCTCTCCAGATGCTCGTGCAGGTGCGCCCGCTCCAGCGCCACCGCTACCTGATTGCCGATGCCGTACAGGACCCGCAATTCGTCGTCGTTGAACAAGCCCTTGTCTGGTCCGACGAGATTCATCACGCCCAGCGTCCGGTCACCTAGCCATAATGGAACGCTGGCGTGATAGCGCAGCCCGCCCGTGTCGCCTTTTGCCTTGCCGAGGCGTTCGCATTCCATGATGTTGGTTACGTGGTCGAGTTCGCCGGAGAGAAGACGGCGGCGGCAGGCGCAATCGCCCTCCATGGCGCCGGTGGCCGCGAGTGCCCGCGGCAAGTTGCGCGCGGCGGCCAGCCGGAAGCCGGACTCTCCTTCTCTCAGAGAAATCCAGCCGGCCTGGATCCCCGGCAGTTCCAGCGCCCGCTCCAGAGCCATTTCCAGCACCTGCCGTTCGCTGCCCGCCTGATTGAGGCCTTCCGCGATACGGTACAGCGCGTTGAGCACTTCGTTCGAATGCGCCAGCTCCTTTTCCCGCAGTTTGAGCTCGCTGTTGATCTCGACCGCCTGCTCGTAGGTGGAGATCAGCAGGTCCAGGATCTGCTGCCGCTCGGAACTGATGAAATGCTTCTGACCTCCGAGCTTGATCTCCATGCCCATCTGCATTTTCTGGTTTTTGCGCATCTCGAGGTTCATCAGCAGGTAGTCGATGCGCGACAGCAGGTAGCGCTCGTCGTACGGCTTGCGCAGGAAATTGTCCGCGCCGCACTCCAGCCCGCGGATCACGTCCTGCGGATCCGAGAGCGTGGTCACCAGCATGACCGGGATGTCCTTCAGTTTCTTGTCCGCCTTAATCGCCTTGCACAGGCCGTAGCCGTCCAGCTCCGGCATCACGATGTCGCTGATCACCAGGGTGGGCTTGCGCCGCTCGAGCAACGTGAGCGCCTCCCGGCCGTTGGCGGCGGCCGTCACCGAGTAGCCGTGCTGCTCGAGCACATGCGCAAGTTGCGCCGCCTGGGTCGGACTGTCCTCGGCAATGAGAATCTCCACCTTGCCGTTCGTTTTCCGGTTGGTTTTCATGGACCGCTCCTTATTGCTTCCTGCCGTTCGCCAGACTGGCCAGCGTCGCGGCGATTTTCTCCGCGGGCAGAACCAGCGTCGCCGCATCGAGCTTGATCGCAGCCCCCGGCATGCCGTGCACGACCGAGCTGTCCTTGTTCTGGGCAAAGGTGATCGCGCCTTTATCCTTTAGCAGCTTCAGCTCTTCGGCGCCGTCATGTCCCATGCCGGTGAGCAGGCCGGCCACGGCATCGCGGCCATAGACTTCGGCCACCGAGCGCAGAAGATAGGAAACCGAGGGACGCAAGCCGTTCTCGGGCTCGTCTTTCGTCAGAACGATGTTCCCGCCGCGCTCCACCCGCATCTGAAATTCATCGGGCGCCACATACACATGGCCCGGACGGATATGCTCATCGTGCGCGGCGAGATGTACGGGCAGGCTGGAGGTTTGCGCCAGCCACTGGACGAAACCCTGAGTGAAACCAGCCGCCATGTGCTGCACAATCAGCACCGGCACCGGGAAATCCTTTGGCAGCACCGCGAGAATGGTTTGCAGCACAGGCGGACCTCCGGTCGAGGCGCCGATGGCTATGACCTTTACTTTTCCCTCGATCTGCGCACGACTCGCTTCCGCCGGGCGAGGAACCTCCGCGTGGCGCCCGGCCTTGGGCCAGCGCTTGATCACTCTGACCTCGGACATCAGCTTCACCGTCTGGACCAGTTCGCGGGCGGTCGCTTCGTGGTCGGGATGGCCGATGCCCGCCGGTCGGCGCAAAACCGCCACCGCACCCGCCTCCATGGCGCGAAACGTCGTCGCTACCTCGCGCGGATCCGAACTCCCGCTGACGATGACGATAGGCGTGGGGCAGGTTTCCATGATCCGGCGCGTGGCCTCCAATCCATCCAGCTTGGGCATATGGATGTCCATGGTGATGACGTCGGGCCGTTTGCGCGCGACGGCCTCGAGGG
>DATKUQ010000357.1:0-2800 GCA_035530495.1 Burkholderiales bacterium | reverse complement strand
CAACCGCAACCTGCGCAGCTTCGAGGTGAGCCTCGACACCACGCTGGCGCTGTTGCCCAGGATCGGCAGTGACCGCATCGTCATCACCGAGTCCGGCATCCTTGAACCGGCCGACGTCGCGAAGATGCGCGCCCACCAGGTCAACGGATTTCTGGTGGGCGAGGCCTTCATGCGTGCCGCCGACCCGGGCGTAGAACTGGCGCGTCTGTTCGCCTGAACCGCCTCCAGCGAAAGGCGTGTAGGAGCGGTGCTGCTGCGGGGCCGAGCTTTTGCTTGGCCGGGGCCGCGAATTTTTACCCGTTTCCCAGCCCTTTCCCTCGAGGGAGAGGGGCTTCCTTGGGCCGAAGTCGTGCCGAGATTTTGTAGGAGCACCCGCAAGGAGTAGGCCGTGGTTTGTAGGCCGCTTAAGCGGCAACAACCACGCACCGGCGCCCTCGCCGCGATTGCGCACCGGTGCACGCTCCACGGCATCGGGCCGAGGGCGGCCCTCCTACATGCGCGTCAGCGCTTGCCGCCAAAGAGGCTCCCCAGCACGCCGCGGATGATGGCGCGGCCGACCTGGCTGCCGATGGAACGCGCGGCGGATTTCGCCATTGCCTCGACCGCGCCTTCGCGGCGTCCGCCACGCCCGCCCAGGATGTCACCCAGCATGCCGCCTGTGGGTTGTGCGGCGGCCTTGGCCTGCTGCTTCGCTTCGGCTTCTGCAGCCGCCGCTTGGGTTGCCTGCTCGGCGCGTGCCCTGAGGATTTCGTGGGCGGACTCGCGGTCGATGGTTTTGTCGTAGACGCCGGCGACCAGCGAGGTCTGCATCAGCTGCCGGCGTTGGGCGTCGGTGATGGGACCGATCTGCCCCTGCGGCGGCACGATGAAGGCGCGCTCGACCATGCCGGGGCGGCCTTTCTCGTCGAGGAAGGACACCAGCGCCTCGCCGACGCCGAGTTCGGTGATGACGGTCGCTTCGTCCAGTGAAGGATTGTCGCGCATGGTCTCGGCCGCTGCCTTGACGGCCTTCTGGTCGCGCGGCGAGAACGCACGCAGCGCGTGCTGCACCCGGTTGCCCAGCTGCGACAGCACCTTGTCCGGCACGTCGGCCGGATTCTGGGTGACGAAATACACGCCGACGCCCTTGGAGCGGATCAGCCGCACCACCTGCTCGATTTTTTCCACCAGCGCGTCGGGCGCGTCGGTAAACAGCAGGTGGGCCTCGTCGAAGAAGAAGACCAGCTTCGGCTTGTCGAGGTCGCCCGCCTCGGGCAGGTTTTCGTACAGTTCGGCCAGGAGCCACAACAGCAGCGTGGCGTACAGCTTGGGCGATTGCATCAGCCGGTCGGCCGACAGGATGTTGATGACGCCGCGCCCGCGATCGGTCTGGATCAGGTCGGCGATGTTGAGCATCGGCTCGCCGAAGATCCGTTCGCCGCCCTGCGATTCCAGCGCCAGCAGGCCGCGCTGGATGGCGCCGATGGAGGCGGTCGAGACGTTGCCGTATTCGGTGGTGAATGTCTTGGCGTTGTCGCCGACGAAGGCGAGCATGGTGCGCAGGTCCTTCAGGTCGAGCAGCAACAGGCCGTTGTCGTCGGCCACCTTGAACACCAGATTGAGCACCCCGCTCTGGGTGTCGTTGAGGTCGAGCATGCGCCCCAGCAGCAGTGGCCCCATATCGGAGACGGTGGCGCGCACCGGATGGCCGGCCTCGCCGAACGGATCCCATAAAGTGACCGGATAGTCCTGGTGCTCAAAGCCTTCGAGTTTCAGCATTTCGACCCGCTCGGCCACCTTGGCGTTGCCGCCGCCCGGCTGCGAAATGCCCGACAGGTCGCCCTTCACGTCCGACATGAAGCACGGCACGCCGATGCGGGAAAAATACTCGGCCAGCGTCTGCAGGGTGACCGTCTTGCCGGTGCCGGTGGCGCCGGTGATGAGGCCGTGGCGGTTGGCCATCTGCGGCAGCAGGTACAGGTCGGCGGCGGCGTTTCTGGCGACGAGCAGTGGTTCGGTCATGTCGGTTCCCGTGGGCGTGATGCCGGAATTCTAGCGAGTTTGGACGGGCAGGGCATCGAACGATCAACGGCGGCTTCAGGATAATGGTGAGGGGACGCGTGCCAACCATGATGCTTGACGTTGTATAACGCCGAGCGTTATGGTTCGGCATGATCCTCGACTTTGCCGACAAGGAAACCGAATCGATATGGCGTGGTGTGCGTTCGCGCCGTTTTCCCGCCGGGATTCAGGAGATTGCGCGGCGAAAACTGCGGATGTTGAACAACGCGCATCGGCTCGATGACTTGCGCATTCCCCCGGCCAACCGGCTGGAACTGCTGAAGGGAAACCGCAAGGGCCAGCACAGCATCCGCATCAACGATCAATGGCGGATTTGTTTTGTTTGGCAGGACGGCCAATGCCGCCAGGTCGGGATTGTCGATTACCACTGAGATTTGGAGATACGTCATGGCCGTGCTCAAAAATATTCACCCTGGCGAAGTGCTGCTGGAGGAGTTCCTGCTTCCCATGGGGATCAGCCAGAATGCGCTGGCCCGCGCAGTCGGCGTGCCGCCGCGCCGCATCAATGAAATCGTGCTGGGCAAGCGCGGTATCTCGGCCGACACCGCCTTGCGCCTGGCGCGCGCGTTCGGTACCAGCGAAGCCTTCTGGATGGGCTTGCAGGCAGATTACGATCTGGAAGAAACGCGCAAGCGGATCGATGCGGACTTGCGGCAGGTGGAAAAACTCGCAGCCTGAAGTCAGGGCGTGTCGTTCCACAGCCACGCTGCCCCGCGCACGCCGCTGGAATCACCGAATG
>DATKUQ010000356.1:0-10740 GCA_035530495.1 Burkholderiales bacterium | reverse complement strand
TTAAGCCGGTGCCGCTGCCAAAAGCGGCACCGGCTTTTTTTTGAATTGCTCCGGCCTGGCTTCCCCCAGCCTAAACCGGACTAGCCGGAACCAAGCAAAGTGCCTTCGGTGGGGGAAAAGCCTTTATCCCACGAACAAGGGGGGATGCATCCCCCCTTGTCCCTCAAGGGGACTTCCTTCGGGGCGTTGATCCCCCCGCGCACGCGTCCTCGCCATTTATCAAAATCTTTGCCATTTCCGTCAACTCTTGACTGATAAGAGACCAATGCCCTGCCTCCTTGTCACAGAACGTACACCCCTCACGCCGTCTCCGGCCCCAGTGAGCGCGCAGTGCCTTTTATTTCGCGTCCGAATCCGGCTGTCATCGGGGTAATATAGGCGCCATTCCTCACACCGGATCGAGGCGGCTATGAAAAAACTGGGGCTTGGGCTGGGCTTGGTCCTGGCATTGATCGCGATCGGCGCTTATTATTTTTGGTCGCGGCAGGCGCCGCCGCAATTGCCACCCCCGATCCCAGTCGTTTCGCCGCCCCCCGTCGCGCCGCCGCCCGCCGTGACTGAGCCGCCGAAACCGGCGATCAGCTATCCCGTCACTTTACCGCCCGGGATGACCGTATTGCCGCCGCCGGGTCAGGCCGGCGATTTCGTCAAGAACCATATCACGGAGCTCCTCGGTGCCAAGAACGTCAAGACCTACCTCCAGCTTGACGAATTTGCGCGCCGGGTTGTGGCAACGGTGGACAATCTTGGCCGCTCGCTCGCACCACCGCGGATGTGGCCGATCAATCCGACTCCCGGGCGCTTCACTGTCGAGACCGGAAGCGACGGGACCGTCATCGGCGCGAAGAACCAAGCGCGCTACGCGCCCTTCGTCGCATTCGTCGATTCGGTGGACGCCGGCCGCGCCGTTGCGCTGTACAAGCTGCTCTATCCGCTGTTCCAGCACGCCTACGAAGACCTCGGCTATCCGCGACAGTACTTCAACGATCGCCTGGTTGCGGTGATCGACCTGCTGCTCGAGACGCCCGAGCCGTCCGGCCCGCTGAAGGTCGAGCTGCCCACGATCCACGGACCGATCAAACCGACCCATCCCTGGCTCCTCTACCGCTTCTCCGATCCCGCTCTTGAGGGTCTGACGAGCGGGCAGAAGATCCTTCTGCGCACGGGGCCGGAGAACGAGCAGCGGCTGAAGTCGAAACTCCGCGAGATTCGCAAGCTCATTGCGGGGGACAAGCCGAGCCGCTGAGATTCGCCGCATTCTTCGAGCATGCGGCCGATGCGCTCAAGAGGTACCACGATCGATCGAATCTACCGACGCGCCGGCCGTTTTTGACTTTTTGCCATGGGATCTAAGCCGGCTCGGCGTAGAGTTCGGCCATCACCTCGCGCAGCCAGCGATTGGCTGGGTCCTGGTCAAAGCGCTGGTGCCAGTGCAGCCTCACTTCGAAGCTGGGCACGTCCACCGGGAGCTTGAGCACTTTGAACTTGCCCAGCCGCGCGAATACGGCCGCGACGCGCGAGGGCAAGGTGACGATCAGATCGGTGCGCTCGAGAATCATCGGCACCACCAGGAAATCCGGCACGCGCGCGGCGATGCGCCCATCCAAGCCTTCCTTGATGAAGGTCTCTTCGATCACCTGGTGACCGGTGCCGGCGTAGGACACGAGCACATGCGCGGCTGCGCGGAACTGCTTCGCGCCGATCTTCGCGGCGGCGAGCGGATGATCGGCGCGCATCATGCACACGTAGTGCTCGTGAAACAGCGGCTGCCTGAGCACGCCCGTGGTGAGCCCGGGCAGAAAGCCGACGGCGAGGTCGATTTCGCCCGCCTCCAAGGCGGCGTGCACGTCTTTGATCGGAAGCCGCACCACTGCTATCCTGACGCCCGGCGCATCGCGCTTGACGCGCTCGAGCAGGCCGGGCAGAAACACCATTTCGCCGATATCCGTCATGGAGAAACTGAATGTGTTGGCGGAACTCCTTGGGTCGAACCCGGCGTGCTGCTGCAGCGCGCCCTGAATCAGCCGCAAGGCTTCGCGCACCGGCTGCGCCAGCTGTTGCGCGAAGGGCGTGGGGCGCATGCCGCGCGGCGTGCGCACGAACAGCGGGTCACCGAACAGTTCCCGCAGGCGCGCGAGCGCATTGCTCATCGCCGGCTGCGACAGCCCGATACGAGCGCCGGCGACCGTGACGCTCCCTGCGGTGGCGATCGCGTCGAACGCGCGCAACAGGTTCAGATCGAGGTCCATCACATTCATATGGAGAATGTATATCATATCCTTCATCAATTTGACAAATGCCGGCCGCGCGCCTAATCTCGTTCGAACATCTGCTTGCCGGGCACCTGCCGACGCAAGCCCAGGAGGAGGAAGCATGTACGAGATTCGCATCCACGGTCGCGGCGGCCAAGGCGCAGTGCTGGCGGGCGGCATCCTCGCTACCGCCCTGGTGCTGGAGGGCAAGTACGTCGTCGCCGTACCCTCTTTCGGTTTCGAGCGCCGCGGCGCGCCGGTGGCGAGTTACCTGCGCTTCGACGAGCGCGAGATCCGCCAGATGACCAATATCTATCACCCCGACTGCGTGCTGTGCATCGACCCGACGGTGGCGCGCGCGGTGAACGTGTTCGAAGGCATCAAGGACGGCGCGGTGCTGGTGCAGACCACGGCGAAGCCGCTGGGCGAAATCCAACTGCCGCCGCAGATCGCGACGGTCGGCCTGTGCGACGCGGTTTCGATCGCGCTCGACATTTTCAAGCGCTCGATCACCAACACCATCATGCTCGGCGCGTTCGCGCGCACCACTGGCCTCGTTTCGCTGGAATCGCTGCAGGCGGCGATACAGAAGTCGGACTTCCGCGATGCCGGGCTGAAGCAGAACATGGCGGCGCTGGAACGCGGCTACGAAGCGACACAGGTACACCACATCGAACGAGCCAAGGCCGCATAGGCGGGGAGTTGGAAATATGAGGCAGCAAGCCTACAAAATGTTCGACGCGTCGACGATCCCGGACGATCTGTGCCCGATCGCGACCAAGCCCACACCGATGCTGCCGGGGGATTGGCGCAGCATGCGCCCGGTGGTCGACCGCGCCAAGTGCGTAAAGTGCGCGGTGTGCTGGCTCTACTGCCCGGTGCAGTGCGTGGTGGAGAAGTCGGCCTGGTTCGACTTCAACCTGAAAACCTGCAAGGGCTGCGGCATCTGCGCCACCGAATGCCCGCAGCGGGCGATCAAGATGATAGAGGAGGCCGCCTGATGTCTGCCGTGCTTGCTCCCAAACCCGCCCAGGCCGAAGCGAAGATCGTCGTCTGCGACGGCAACGAAGCGGCCGCCTGGGCGGTGTCGCTCGCGAATGTGGACATGGTCGCGGTGTATCCGATCACGCCGCAGTCCTCGCTGGTCGAATATCTGGCGAAATTCATCGCCGACGGACGCCTTAATGCCGAAATCGTCGACGTCGAAGGCGAGCATTCGGTGCTGTCGGTGCTGCAGGGCGCCTGCCTCGCCGGGGCGCGCACCTACACCGCCAGCTGTGGGCCGGGCCTTGCGTTCATGTTCGAGCCCTATATGCGCACGCCGGGCATGCGGTTGCCGCTGGTGATGACCATCGTCACGCGCGACACGCTCACGCCGCAAAGCGTCTGGGGCGGGCACCAGGACGCGATGTCGGTGCGCGAAGTAGGCTGGGGGCAGATGTACTGCGAGTCGGTGCAGGAAGTGCTGGACACCACCATCATGGCCTACAAGATAGCCGAGCATCACGACGTGATGCTGCCGGTGAACGTCTGCCACGACGGCAATTACCTGTCCTTCGGTGCCGCGCGCTGCGAGCTGCCGGATCAGGGCGAAGTCAGTGACTTCCTCGGCGAAAGGGATGTGAACTGGCATGTGGCGCTCGATCCGCAGCGTCCGATGGCGGTCGATCCGCTCACCGGCGGCGCCAGCGGCGTAGGTCCGTCGACCTTCGTGCGCTACCGCAAGGGCCAGTGCAGCGGCACGCAGAACGCGCTCAAAGTCATCACCGAGGTGCACGCGGAATGGGGGCGTCGCTTCGGCCGCTACCACGCGCCGCTGGTCGAGTCTTACCGCATGGACGGCGCCGAGTACGCGATCATGACCATAGGCAGCATGACCGGCGCCGCCAAGGACGCCGTCGACGAAGCGCGCGCGCGCGGCGACAAAGTAGGCCTGGTCAAGGTGAAGACCTACCGCCCGTTCCCGGTAGAAGCGCTGGTGTCCGCGCTGGCCGGCGTGAAGGCGGTGGGGGTGGTCGACCGCTCCGTATCTTTCGGCTGGAATTGCGGGCCGCTGTTCCAGGACACCATCGCCGCCCTGTATTCAGCGCCTACACGCATTCCGGCGATGAGCTTCATCGGCGGGCTCGCCGGCGCCGACCTGACCGTGGAGCACTTCGAGCGCGTGATCGGCCGCACCAGGGAACTCGCACGCGACGGCCGGCCTGCCGAAACCGTTTGGCTGAACGAGAAGGACTGATGAACATCGTCAACAGCATCGAAATGTCATTCCGAGCGAAGCGAGGAATCTGCTTTATGGAAAGCGCGAAAAGCAGATTCCTCGGCCTCAGGCCTCGGAATGACCATTTATAGAGAGCGCCTGCTATGCAACACACCCATTACCTCATCGTCGGCGCCAGCCACGCGGCACTGTCGGCCCTGCACGCGATCCGGCTGCACGATACCGAGCAGGAAGTCACGCTGCTCACGCGCGACGGAAGCCTGCCGTATTCGCCCACGGTCCTGCCCTATGTGGTTTCGGGCCGCTCCGACCCGGCCCGCGTGTTCCTGCGCGACGAGAGCTATTTCGCCGCGCACAAGGTGAACTACCTGCGCGGCGCGAAAGTGCAGAAGGTGAAAGCGGGCCAGAATGCGGTCGAGCTCGCCGACGGCAGCAACATCGGCTTCGACAAGCTGCTGCTTGCGACGGGCGCCGCGCCCATGCTGCCGCCTATCCCCGGCCTCGCCGGTCTGAAGTTTCACGTGCTGCGCACCCTAGCCGACGCTCTCGCCCTGCGCGAGGCGCTGCCGAGCGTGAAACGCGCGGTGGTGCTGGGCGGTGGACTGATCGGCATGCACGCGGCGGAAAACCTCGCCAAAGGCGGCGTTGCGGTGAGCGTGGTGGAGCTGCAGCCGCATGTGCTTTCCGGTTATTTCGATGCCGAAGCCTCGGCCATGATCGAAAAGGTGTTCTCCGCCAACGGCGTGCGCCTGCTGACGGGCGCCAGCGTGGCCTCGGTTGCGGCGCGGGGCGCAGGCTGCTGCGCAACGCTCGCCGACGGCACAGAACTCGAGGCGGACTTGCTGCTGGTCGCCACGGGCGTGGCGCCGGTGACCGATTTTCTCGCAGGCAGCGGCGTCGAAACCGAACGCGGCGTGCTCGTGGACGAGCACATGCGCACCAACGTCGCCAACATCTGGGCTGCGGGCGACGTGGCGCAGGCGCGCGGCTTCTTCAGCCAGGACAGGATCATCAACGGCATCCTGCCCGACGCGGTGGATCAGGGACGCATCGCCGGCATGGCGATGGCCGAGGACCCGGGGACCAGGAACTACGCCGGCGGCGTGCCGCTCAACACCTACAGCTTTTTCGGCCAGCAGGCGGTTTCGGTCGGGGTGCACGAGGGCGCCCTCGGACAAAGCGGCGTCGAGGTTAAAAAGCAGTTGGACGCCGAGGAGAACCGCTACCTCAAGATCGTGCTCAAGGACCGCCGCCTCGCGGGGATTTTCGGCGTCAATGCCGCGTTCGATCCGGGCATCATGTGGGAACTGATACTGCGCGCGATCGATCTCGGCGAGGAAAAACTGGCGTTCCTGCGCTCACCGCAGCAGACCGCGCGCGCGCTGATGTCGCGCAACTGGAGATAGAGCCATGGGCGCCGCATACGAGACCCTCAATTTCAAGCCGGAAGCCTGCGACGGCTGCCTGGATTGCATGACCGCCTGCTCCCAGGCCAAGGCGCAATCGGACGACCACCTGCAGTCGCGCATCCAGATCGTGCCCTCGGGCGACGGGTTCGAGCTCGCGATCTGCCGCCAATGCGGCGACCCGGAATGCGTGCTCAACTGTCCCGCAGCGGCGCTGTCGAAAAACGCCGAAAGCGGCGTGGTCGACTGGGACCAGAGCAAGTGCGTCAACTGCCTCTTGTGCACCGTCGGCTGCGCCTATGGCGGGATCGCTTACGACAGCGTTTCGGCGCACGTGATCAAGTGCGACATGTGCGAGGGCGCCCCGGCCTGCGTCAAAGCCTGCACGCCGGGCGCGCTGAAACACGTCAAGACCGCGCGCATCTACAACGAGGTGGGCGATCTGGAAGATCTGTTTGCGCCCGGACTCTCGGGCTGCCAGGGCTGCAACACCGAACTGATCATGCGCCACACGCTGCGCCGCATCGGCCCGGATGTGGTCGTCGCAACCCCGCCAGGCTGCATTCCGGGCATGGGCTCGGTCGGCTACAACGGACTCACCGGGACCAAGGTACCGGTGTTCCACCCGCTCCTGACCAATACCGCATCCATGCTCACCGGCGTGCGCCGCCATTACAAGCGCATGGGCCGCGACGTGCTGGCGGTGGCGCTCGCCGGCGACGGCGGCACCGCGGACGTGGGCTTCCAGGCGCTCTCGGGCGCGGCCGAGCGCGGTGAGGAGATGCTGTATATCTGCGTCGACAACGAGGGCTATATGAACACCGGCATGCAGCGCTCCGGCTGCACACCCTACGGCGCCTGGACCTCGACTACCCCTGTGGGCGAGCGCGCCCACGGCAAGACCCAGGACGCGAAGAACCTGCCGTTGTTGATGGTAATGCACGACTGCGCCTATGTGGCGACCGCCTCCACCGCGTTCATGGAAGATCTCTACGCCAAGCTCGATCGCGCTATTCAAGCAGCCAAGACCGGATTCGCCTATCTGCACATCTACTCTCCCTGCACCACTGGTTGGCGCTTCCCATCCGATCAGAACATCGAAGTGGCGCGCAAAGCGGTCGAAACCAATTTCGTGATGCTGTGGGAATTCAATCCGCACGACGGCCTGCGCCTGACCCATCCGGTCGAGAACGCGCGTCCCATCAACGACTATCTTGAGGTCTTGGGCAAATACAGGCACCTCGAACCTGAGCAGGTCGCGCATATTGAACGCTCCGTAGCCACGAACCTCGGGCGCATCGAGATGCTCGCCGCGGTCAAGGGCCCGACTGGCGCTGCGGCCGCGGCCTCCTGAACTGCGACAATTCCGGATCCTTGTCATTCCGAGGCCAAGGGCCGAGGAATCTGCTTGTTTGACCATCGAAAAAGCAGATTGCTCGCTGCGCTCGGAATGACAATCATTTGGATTCATTTGCGTTTTTGTTTGGTGTACCCTGCGTCATTCGAGGTACACGTCTGGACTTGAAACGGAATTAAATCGAATATGGAAGCAACACAGCGACCCATCACCATCCTGATTGCCGCACTTGGGGGCGAAGGCGGCGGGGTGCTTGCCGACTGGATCATCGCCGCCGCGGCGGCCGAGGACTACCCGGTGCAGAGCACCTCCATCCCCGGCGTGGCGCAGCGCACCGGCGCGACCACCTATTACATCGAACTGTATCCGCTGCGCGCGACACAACTCGGCGGCCGGCGTCCGGTGATGACGCTGGCGCCCGCGCCCGCCGACATCGACGTGATGCTGGCCTCCGAGCTGCTCGAGGCCGGGCGCGCGCTGGCGAACGGCTTTGTCACGCCCGAGCGCACGACGCTCATCGCTTCGACCCATCGTATCTACACGGTCGAAGAGAAAATCGCCTTGGGCGACGGCCGCTACGACAGCGAGCGCATCCTCGCGGCGGCCGGGGTGCTGGCCAAGCGCGCCATTCTCACCGACTTCCACAAGCTCGCGGCGAATACCGGCGCCATGATCAACGCGGCGCTGTTCGGCGCGCTCGCCGGCTCCGGCACGCTGCCGCTGCCGCGCGCCGCCTGCGAAAACGCGATACGCAGCGCCGGCAAGGGGGCAGAGGCCAGCCTCAGAGGATTTGCGCTGGGCTATGCGGCCGCCGAAGGCAAGACCGCAGCAGGCGCTCCCGCAACGCCGCCCGTCCAAGGCGGCACGCCGGCACGTTCCCCCTACGCGCAAGCGCGTTCCACTGAAGCGCAAGCGCGTTCCACCGAAGCGCTGGCGCTTCCCCGCGACGCGCAAGCGCGTTCCTTAGCGGAGCGTCTGCGCCAGACCTTCCCCGCCGCAGTCCACGAGGTACTCGAACAGGGCGTTGCGCGCGTCGTCGATTTCCAGGGCGTCGATTACGCCGCCTTGTATCTGGACCGGCTGGAGCCGATCGCGAAATTGGACCGCGAGCAGGGCGCAGCCGGGAATTGGAAGCTCACCGGCGAAACTGCACGATTTCTCGCGCTGTGGATGAGCTACGAGGACGTGATCCGGGTCGCCGACCTGAAATCGCGGCGCAGCCGTTTCGAGCGCGTGCGCGGCGAGGTTCAGGCCAAGCCGGGTGAACCCGTGCGCATCATCGAGTACCTGAAGCCGGGCGTGGAGGAGGCGGCGGCGCTGCTGCCCCCCGCGCTGTCCAGGCGCCTGGTCGCCTGGGCCGAGAAGCGCGGGCTGATGCACAAGCTGAACGTCGGCCTGCACGTCAACAGCAGCAGCGTGACCGGTTTTCTGATGCTGCGCCTGCTCGCGTGGCTGCGACCGCTGCGGCGCAGGAGCGCGCGTTATGCCGAGGAACAGGCGCTGATAGCGCGCTGGCTCGCGGCCATCACCGCTGCGCCCGCGCCGGAACTGGCACTGGAAATCGCGCTTTGCGGCCGGCTGATCAAAGGCTACGGCGATACCAACCGGCGCGCCAAGGCGAATTTCCTGCGCATTTTCGACACCCTGGTCGACGGCGGCGCCCTGCCCGATTCCAAGGCGCGCGCCGAGGCCATACGCGCCGCGCGCGAAGGCGCCCTCGCCGACCCGGAAGGCCGCGGTCTGGAAGCGACGCTGGCCACGCACGGCATCGCACCTCTGCCGCCACAACCGAAAATTATCCAGTTCATGCGCCGGCCAGGGGCCAAGCGCAAGACCACTTAGAGGAGCAGGACGATGGAACGACAGTTCAACGCGGAAATCGAGTCGCTCAAGCTCGGTGCGGGCGAAACCTTCCATGGCGAGGGCATCCTCGCGGTGACCAAGGCGCTGCTGCAGTCGGGCGTGTCCTATGTCGGCGGCTACCAGGGCGCGCCGGTGTCGCACCTGCTCGACGTGATGGTGCAGGCGCGCGACTACATGGACGAACTGGGCGTGCACGTCGAGGCATGCACCAACGAAGCCTCGGCGGCGGCCATGCTCGGCGCCTCGATCAATTACCCGGCGCGCGGCGCCGTGACCTGGAAATCCATCGTCGGCACCAATGTCGCCTCCGACGCCTTGACTCACGTGGCTTCCGCGGGCGTGATCGGCGGTGCGCTGATCGTGGTGGGCGAGGATTACGGCGAAGGCGCAAGCGTGGCGCAGGAGCGCACCCACGCGGTCGCGCTGAAATCCTCGATGTGGATGCTCGACCCGCGGCCGAACCTCGCCACCATCGTAAACCTGGTGGAGCGGGGCTTCGAGCTGTCGGAGGCCTCGAACACCCCCGTGTTCATGGATCTGCGCATCCGCGCCTGCCATGTGCACGGCAGCTTCAAAGCAGGTGCCAACCGCGCGCCCGCACTGTCCACGCGCAAGCTCCTGGCCGAATCGGCGGTGTTCGACTACGAGCGCATTCCGCATCCGCCGGCGACCTACCGTCAGGAAAAGCTGAAAATGGGCGTGCGCCTGCCCGCGGCGCGCAAGTATATTCGCGAGCACAGGCTGAATGAAACTTTCGCGGGCAGCGAAACCGGCATCGGCATCATCTGCCAAGGCGGCCTGTACAACAACCTGCTGCGCGCGCTCAAGCTCGTCGGGCTCGCCGACGATTTCGGCGCGAGCCGCATCCCGATCCTCGCGCTCAACGTAGTCTATCCGCTGGTGCCGGAAGAAATCACCGAGTTCTGCGCGGGCAAGGCCGCGGTGCTGGTGGTGGAAGAGGGCCAGCCCGAATTCATCGAGCAGGACATCGCCACCACGCTGCGCCGGGCGGACGTTCAGACCAGGCTGCACGGCAAGGATTTCCTGATGATGGCGGGCGAATACACCTCCGAGGTCATCGTGCACGGACTGCTGCGCTTTCTGGCCGCGCATGCGCCGCAGCTGGACTTGTCCGACGGGACACGCTGGCACGAAACGGTCGACGCGGTGCGCGCCCGCGCCGCCGAACTGCTGGGTGCGCCGCTGCCCCCGCGGCCGCCGAATTTCTGCGTCGGCTGCCCCGAGCGTCCGGTGTTCGCCGCGATCAAACTGGTCGAGCGCGACATCGGCAAGCGCCACATCTCGGCCGATATCGGCTGTCATTCGTTCGCGACCTTCGCGCCGTTTTCTCTCGGCAATTCCATCCTCGGCTACGGCATGAGTCTCGCGAGCGGCGCCGGCGTCGCACCGATGCTCGCCGGGCGCTCGATGGCGATCATGGGCGACGGCGGTTTCTGGCACAACGGCTTTCTCTCCGGTGTCGCGTCCAACCAGCTGAACGGCGGCGACAAGGTACTGCTGATCATGAAGAACGGCTACACCTCGGCCACGGGAACCCAGGATCTGGTGTCCTCGCCGGGCGGTTCCGAGGAATTGGCGCAGGACAGGAGCCCGGTGCGCGCCGAGCACACGATAGAGAAC
>DATKUQ010000355.1:0-5872 GCA_035530495.1 Burkholderiales bacterium | reverse complement strand
GCTCCTCTGCCACATCGACCTGCGCCTGCGCGTTTTGCGCAACCAGCCGGTTCAGGCCGAAAGCGTCCGGGTAGTAGCTCACGTTGAACTGCCCCGTATACATATCGTACGCTAGCGGGCCGGCGCGCCCGCCGGAACTCGCGCCCGAGCTGCGCGTACGCTGCGCACCCGCATCGAGCGACAGCTGCGGATAGAAAACCCCCTGCGCCGCCTTAAGCTCATAGCGCGCCTGCTCGAGCGTGTGCTGCGCGGCCTCCAGCCCCGGATTGTGCTGCAGCGCCTGCGCCATCAGGCGGTCGAGCGCGGGCGAATCGAAGCGGTCCCACCAGCGCGGCGCCACGCGCGCTCCGTAATCGAAGCGCTGGCCGGTGGTGCCGGCGCGCGGCGCGGCTAGCGTGCTCGGCAGCGGCGATGCGGTATAGCGTTCGACCCCGGGCGCCGAAGGCTTGACGTAGGGCGGACCTACGCTGCAGGCGCCCAGCGCGCAGCACAGCGCGAGCGTCGCGATGCGCGCCGCCCGGTGCATGGCCGGAGTCGGGGAGGTAAATGCCATCGTTGGAGAGACTGCGTGCGGTAGGAAGCGATAAGCGACAGGAGAAAGCAAGGCGACAGGAAAATCAATCCGCCGGGGAACCCGGGATCCGGCTGCCAATGTAGACCTGACCAACCCCGATTGGGTTCCATACTACGCACAATGCTCTTGAGTTCATGCCAAGTTCCCCCTTCCCGGCAAATCGCAGGGAATTCGTACGCAACTATTGGTTAAAGCGCCGGGATTTCCAACGGAACGATCGATTAAACACCCGGCAATCTACGACAATTCCGGACGCGGGGCAATAGTCATTCCGTTTCCCCTTTAGAAGCTTACTGCGCGGTTCTTGCCGGTCGTTTTTGCCGCATACATGGCCTCGTCCGCCTGCCGCAAGGCGTGTGATACGGATTCCGGCGCCTGCTCGAATGCCTTGCAGCCGACGCTCACAGTAACCTCGAATTGCGCAGCGGCC
Source organism: Burkholderiales bacterium (assembly GCA_035530495.1). Classification (GTDB taxonomy): domain Bacteria; phylum Pseudomonadota; class Gammaproteobacteria; order Burkholderiales; family SG8-39; genus 2-12-FULL-64-23. The sequence continues at coordinate 4,868 of DATKUQ010000355.1, read as the reverse complement.
ATCCGGTCCGCAACTTTCACGCAGAACTGCTGGCATAGTGCACCGCAATCGGGCGTCTTCGTGTTCGGCATCAAGATCGCGAACTCGTCTCCGCCAATGCGGGCGATCGAATCGGACTGACGAATGTGTTCGCGCAGAACATCGGCGAGAATCTGCAACGCACTGTCGCCGGCGTGGTGGCCTTTGGAATCGTTCAGCCGTTTGAAACTGTCGAGGTCGATGACCGCCAGGGAAAAAACACCGCCATAGCGCTGCTGTCTCTTGATTTCCAGGTCGGCGATGTTCTCGAAGCTCCGGCGATTGTGCAAACCCGTCAGCCAATCGCTGGTGGCCAGGGTCACTGCCGCCAGATGGTTTTGCCGCGTTGCCCTGGCCAAAGCGACCATCACCACCGCGGTCGACAAAGCGATGAGCGAATCGGTGGCATAAGAACGGCCGGAAATGCCTTCGAAGAAGAAGGTTACGGCCTGAAACGTGCTCGACAGCGCCAAGGCTCCGATGATCGCGCTCTTGCGCTCACAGTGCAGCGCAATCGCCGCCAACGGAAAGACATACAGCATGTGCAGACGAACGTCTTTCGGGGCGAGCAGGTCGATAATGAATATCGCCATCATCGCGACGATGCCGGCAATCAGGACGATCTTCGGCGGGAGGGCTCCCGGGGTCGATAGATCGCGAAACAGTCTTTGCAGCATGCGGCTACCTCTGTCGAGGTGCTCGATCTGGTGCAGTTCCAGTCTTATTGCATCGAAAGCCGAGATGCGGCTTAGTTCCCGGAAATGTCCGGCCTCGGGAAATCCTGCAGGAGAGCCTGCTGCCGCACCGAACCCGGCCTGCGCGCCCCGTCTTCGGCCGGGGCAGCCGGTGGGGCGCGGCGCTGTCAGCGCTCGCGCACACCCTGGTGAAATCATGAACGAAAGCTTCTAGTACGCCTTCAGCTCTTCCTTCGAGCAGCAACGCCAGCCCTCTTCGCCCTCGCGCGTGACCAGGAGCACGGCCTGCCCGCCACGGCGCACGGTCTTGACCTTGTCGCTCAGGCGCACCAGGGCATCGCCGGGCAGCGCTTCGCCGCGGGTGCCCCGCACTGCGTCGATATCGGGATGGCGCAGCAGCGTATCGACCGCGACCTCGTTCGCTCCGCCCAGGTCCAGACCGCCGCGCACTCGACCATCGTTACCGCCCAGCCGCAGGCCCGCCCCGGCGAGTGCGCCGATCACGCCCTCCCCGGTGCCGCCGTGTTCCGAGAGGTGCACGCCAAGGAAGCGCGCGAGGCTATAGGCGGCGTCCTTGTTCAGCACCTCACGCTTGGCGCTGTATCCGAACTCGACCAGAGGGCCGGCGGCGCGCAGTTGCTCCAGGTCGACGATGCACAGCCCGGGATCGCTGGCGGGCGCGGCGACTTCGCGCAGGAACAGCGCGCATGCGACGGCCAGCTCGTCGACGGTCGCGATCGCCTCTGCCTCGAAGCACATGGCGCTGTTGTGCGAGGTGTACGGGATGTCCGGGTGCACGTAAAGCTGGTGGCGCGTGATGTAACGGCAGTGCGCGAGTCCGCGTTGCTCGAGTATGACACGGAGGCGTTCCGCAAGCCGGCCGGTCCCGGGGGTATCCAGGTCGTCGGTATCGTCGATGCAGATCAGGATACGCATGGCCTTGCTACAAGCGGTAGTCGATGCCCGCGTAGACGAAGCGCCCGGCCTGCGGGAAGCCGTAGCTCGTTTGGTATTCCTTGTCGAGCAGATTGTCCGCTCCGGCGAAGAGCGAAGCATGCGTGCCTGCAATCCTTTTCTCGAACCTCAGATCGACGAGAGCGTAGCCGGGAAGCTGCGCTTCGAGCGCGGGCGTCGTGCGCGAGAAATAAGCTTGTTTGCCGACGTACAGCAGCGACGCGTGCGCCGAGATTCCGGCCCGGAATGCATAGTCGGCGGAGACGCTGGCCTTGTTGCGCGGTCGGTACTGCAGATCGCCGCTCGCCGCACCCGCAGAGAGGTTCTGCGACAGCAGATAAGTGTAGGCAAGATGAACGTCGAGGCGTGCGCCCACCTGGCCATGGCCCGAAAGTTCGATGCCGCTGAAGCGGTAGTGCTCGAAGTTCTCAAAGCGGTTGGTGAACCTGTCCTTTTCGATGTAATTGCGCACGTCGTCATCGAAGGCGACGACGTCGGCCTCGCTGGATTGCGAGATCCGCTGCCGCGCGCCGACTTCGACATTGCGTGCCGATTCCCGGTCGAGCGCCGTGTTTCCGGAGGTCGGGTCGTAGAGTTGCTGGATGCTCGGAAAGCGGATGTGGCGGCTGAGCGACGCGCGTAGACGCGTCGCGGCGCTCACGTCGTAGAAAGCACCCAACAGAAATCCGCTGGCATCGTCCTGATGGCCGTCGCTCCGGACCTGCCGGTATTGGCTCAGGCCGGCGGTCAGGCCGGTGTGGTGGAGCGGCGACACCGAATATTCCGCCGCGGCCCAGCGCACGCCGACGTGGCGGTAGTCGGCGATGCTGCGCGTCGTATAGCTCGTGTTCGTCGCGCCGCCGCCCCCACCTCCTTTGCCTCCACCACCACCTCCCCCACCGCCGCCACCCGGGGTGAGCGCGACGTCATGCAGCACACCGCCGTCGTTCCAGTGCTCTTCGCGGCTGTCGGCCGCGAGCGTCAAGCTGCCGTTCGATTCCGCCGAGTAGCGGGTCTCCAGGTGAAGACCGGAAATCTGCGTATCGTTGTGAGTGAGGAAAGTTGTGTTGAGCGCAGGATCGCTGATCGAATCGTAGTTCGCGTTGTCGTAGCTGTTTTCGTCTTCGGACAGGCTGTCGTAGTACAGCCAGGAGCGCGCCGTCCAGGCGCCGCCAGGGTCGTAATCCGCGCTCAGCTGCGCCGTATTGCCGTCGATGTTGTCGATGCGCTCGTAGCGCACGCGGGTGGCGAACGGATCGTTCCTGTCGGTGATGGCGCTCGGCGGAATGCCGTTGCTGCCGCCGGCGTGGGTCGCGGTGAAGTTCAAGTGCAGCGCGTCCGCGGGATCGTAGCCGAAGCTGCCGTAGAAGTTCCGGCGCCGCCTGTCGCTGTTGGCGATCAGACCGCCGCTCTTGCCGCTCGCATAGGGGTAGTCGTGCGCCGCGGTCAGGCCGTCGCGCGCGGATTCGCTCACGCTCAGGAAGTAGTTGCCGTTTTGCGTGCCGCCGGAAGCGCTGCCCCAGAGCCGGTGCGCGCCGCCGCTGCCGCCCTCGGCGCCGGCGCCCGCGACGTGGGCCTTGCCGCTGCCTTGCTTGGTGATCACGTCGATGACCCCGCCGAGATCGCCATCCCCGTAGAGCATCGAGCTGGCGCCGGAAGTCAGCTTGATCTCGGCGATCGACTCGACCGGTATCAGCGTCGGGTCGAACTGTCCATCGTAGGTGGAGTTGAAAGGCACTCCGTTAACCAACAGCTTGACCTGGCGCGTAACCAGGCCGCGCAGGTCGATGCGCGGCGTGCCGTCCGCGCCGATGCGCACGTTGACGCCCGGAAGCAGCCTGATCGCGTCGTCGAGGGTGTGTGCCCCCCGGCGTGCGATCTCTTTCGCCGTTACCGTGCGCACGCTGCCGATGGCCTCCACCCCCGGCCGCGCGCCGGTGACCACGACGGCATTGAGCGCATCCGACGGGCGCGCCGCGCGCGCGGCGCAAGGCAGGGCGGCAGCGAAACAGGCGAGCAGCGCGGCCGGGCCGGGCGCAAGTTTTGCGTTCGAGTGCATGAATCCCTTCTTCTTGTTATGACGATGGAACCCGGGCGCCGCGGCCCGAGGCTGCAGCCAGACCGACTGCGCTCAACGACGTGCAAACTTCCACAGGCCGACGCCGAGCAGCGCGCCGGCGAGGCCGAATAGCAAGTGCGCGCCGAAGGCCGGGCTGGTCGGGCCGAAGTGGACGCTGAACGCGCGCAGCGCTGCCCAGTCCAGCAGCGGATGGGCGGTATATCCAAGCGCCGCCCCGAGCACCGTCGCGAGCAGATTGCGCGCCGACAACAGCGCGACAATGTCCAGCACCACCCCCGGGAGCAGATAGGCGATCGGCGTCAGCGGGTCATGAAAACCCAGAAAGGGCGCCGCCGCAGCCGCCCCCAAGGCGGCGACACTCGCCGCCCAGCGATACGGCGACGCCAGACGCGCCAGCATCAGGATCGCCATCCATTCGAGGCCCTGATGACCGGGCAAATGCATCGGGAAGCGCGTGGCGCCGTGCAGCAGTGCCGCCGCAATGCCGGCGGCAAAGAGGAGCAGCGTACTTCTGCGCCTGAGGTGCATCCCAAGGGCAGAGGTGTCGAAGGTCTCCAAAACATAGCCCCGCGTCATAACGATCTCCTCCTTGAAAGCGTGGCGCCGCGCGTCGTTCCCGCCATCACCGCAGCGGCCGCCACTTGTCTGGATGAACGAAGTGTAAGCGCTGTGCCCTGTCTCGAAAATATGATGGCGGGTGCATATTGAGGTACACGTCGGTGAGGTACACGCCGGTGAGGCACGCGTCGGTGCGTGGCGACGCGAACAGATCGACCTTTGGCTACTGGTGCCTGCCAGACCGCTGGCGCCAGCGCGCCGCCTGGTGAAATGCCATAGGGGTTTGCCCGTTTCGGTCCGGCCCTGCGGGATTAGCCGCTGCCGCTTGTGGTATAATGATTTTGTTCAATACTATCTCGCCGATGTCCCCTCGAACAGCGCGCTGCGGCAGGATTGCGCAGACGCGCGCGGCCCGGCGGCCCTGTCGCCCTACGACTTTACGCAGGCAGCGTTAGCCAACATGCTGCCGGCGAAACCCGTTTAGCCACATGTGCCGCAAGTACCGCGACGCAGGTTTCGGCGCACTGAAAAGGATTCACCATGGGCTGGCTGCTGCGTCTGGA
>DATKUQ010000354.1:0-15233 GCA_035530495.1 Burkholderiales bacterium | reverse complement strand
AACTGTTCGACCGCGGCCGTTCCACGTCCCTGCACCTGTTCGAGCATGTGCATGGTGACTCGCGCGATCGCGGCCCGGCGATGATTGATCTGGCGCAGACCTATGACAAAGCGGGTCTCTATCTCGCGCCGGGCGAGCTGCCCGATTACCTGCCCGTGGTGCTTGAATTCGTGTCCACCCAACCGCCGCGCGAAGCGCGCGCCTTCCTGGGCGAGATGGCGCACATTTTCAGCGCCATTTTCAGCGCGCTGCAGCAGCGCCAGAGCGCTTACGCCAGCGCCGTCGGCGCCCTGCTGGAGCTGGCGGGCGAGAAGGCGCAAGCGGTTAGTCTCGCGCCCGAGGAGCCGCTGGACGAGAGCTGGGTCGAGCCGGCGGTTTTCGACGGTTGCTCAGCAAAAGGCCAAGCCGCGCCCGAGCAGCCGCAACCGATACACATCATCCGCAAAGGCAGATCGGAACAAGGAGCACCTCAATGAGTACGGTGTCCGGTTTTGTTTTCGGCGTCTATCCGTATATCTGCCTCACGGTGTTTCTGGCCGGGAGTCTGATCCGCTTCGACCAGAACCAGTACAGCTGGAAGAGCGACTCGTCGCAGATGCTGCGCGCCGGCAGCCTGCGCTGGGGCAGCAATCTCTTTCACGTGGGCATCCTGTTCCTGTTCTTCGGCCACTTGCTGGGCTTGCTGACGCCGCACTCGTTCTATGGCCGCTTCATGCCAGCGACGGTCAAGCAGATGCTTGCCATCTACTCGGGTGGAACTGCGGGGCTATTGTGCTTCGTCGGCTTGTCGCTGCTGATCCATCGCCGCGTGTTCGACGCGCGAATCCGCGAAACCAGTCACCCCACTGACATTGCAGTTCTCGTCATCCTGTGGGTGCAACTGGTGGTGGGCCTGATCACGCTGCCCTATTCATGGGCTCACTCGGACGGCAGCACGATGCTGATATTGGCCGACTGGGCGCAGCACATCGTGACGCTGCGCGCGGTTGACGCCGAAGCGCTGGCCAAACTGCCATGGCCCTTCGTTTTTCACTTGGTGCTCGGCATGACGATCTTCCTGCTGTTGCCGTTCAGCCGGCTGGTGCACGTGTGGAGCGGGTTTGCATCGCTCGGTTACCTGCTTCGCCCGTACCAGGTGGTGCGCGGCCGGCGGCTGAATTTGCCTCCGGGGCACAATCAGCCCCAGCGCCGCCAGCCCGGCGCCGGTGTTTAAGGAGCTCGTGTGACAACCGCCACGCCGTGCGTATCCGCGCTGGCGCGTATCAACGGCGTGGCGTTGCACACCGCGGAGGACAAGCTTTCGCCTGACGAGTTGCGTCAGCGCGCCTGTACCGAGTTGCTGCGCCAGGCAGCGCAAACCGCCGGTCTGCTGGATGCGAACGACGCCCCCTCCTCCGATGGCGTGCTCAGCGAAGCGGCAGCCAACGCCATCGACGCGCTGCTGGAGCAAAACCTGAAGGTGCCCGAACCCTCGGAAGAAGCTTGCCGCCGACACTATGCGGCGCACCAAAGCACTTACCGCACCGGTGAACGGGTGCGGGCGCGGCACATCCTGTTTGCAGTGACGCCGGGCGTGGATGTGGCGGCCTTGCGCAAGCGCGCGGAGCACATCTTTCTCGAGGTGCGTTGCCATGACGGGCCGGAATCCGACAGCTTCGCCGAGGAGGCACGCAAGTGGTCTAATTGCCCCAGCGGCGAGCACGGCGGCGAGTTGGGCTGGCTCAGCAGCACCGACTGCGCGCCGGAGTTCGCGCGCGAGCTGTTCGGTCGCGCCGAGGTGGGCGTGCTGCCACGTCTGGTGCACAGCCGCTTCGGCCTGCATGTGGTCGAGGTGCTGGAACGCGAACCTGGCGTGGCGCAGCCTTTCGAGTCGGTGTGCGGGGCCGTGGCCATGTCGCTGCGCCAGCAGACCTTCGTGACGGCAATGCGTCAATACCTGCGTCTCCTGGCCGGTGAGGCCGCGGTGGAAGGGGTAGAACTAGATGCAACCGACACGCCACTGGTGCGGTAGGCATGAGCATTTCGAGTTTTGACGACCTGCTCTGCGCCGCGCGCGAGCAGTCCGAACCGCAGCGCTTGCTGTTCGTTTTTGCCGGCGCCGTTCTGCCCGACGACAGCACGCCCGAGCAGCGCGCCCGCTTCGATGCGGGACAAGGCGGTGCGCTCGCGCCGCTGATGTCCGTGGACAAGACTCCCGAAGAGCTGAGTACTTTTGCCGCGCTGGTGGAAGAGTCGCGCCAGTTCGCGCGCGACTGGGCCATCGTATTCGTGGCCAGCCTGCCCGGACATGACGGCCGCGCGCCGACGAGCGCAGAAGCCGACCGGCCGCTGCAACGCATGATTGAGTCCATTGAAATTGGCCTGTTTGCGTCGTTCATTCCCTTCGACCGGCAAGGCCAGCCCATACTGCTGGACTGAGTTGGTATCAAGACCTGCCTTCACGACATCTCACGAGGACTTCCTGAAGCCGCTGCACTCGCGTCACATCGCTGTTGCACTTCAGATCTGAATCCGACGGGGGGAACGCTTGCGCCAAACAGCGCTAAGGTCGGCAGCCGATCGTGCCGCTGCGGCGTCTGCAGATAGGCCTGAACAAAGGGCTGCCTGTCCTGTTCGGGACGATAGCGCGCTACTTCAATTTCAATCGTCTTGTCGTTTTGGGCAATTTCAACGGGCCTCAGTCGTTCGTATCCGTCCGTTCTGCCATAAGCATGATCTGCCGGTGCAGTTGCTGGTAGCGCTGCCCGACCTTGCTTCCGAACAGCGGATCAGCCTCACGTGAAATCGCGTCATCCACCACCTTCCAATCGTCGCTGCCGAGAACTTCCTCAAGGCGTGGAAACAATTCGGCTTCCTCCCGCGCCATGTGCTGGCGGTAGTAGACAATATAGGTCGCCGCGTCGATCTCGACCGATTCCCTTTCCAGCATTGCGTCGCCCAGTATCCCATTCAGCTGTTCGACTAACCTTTTACCCGCAGAAGCAATCACCTGATGCTCACCGAGGAGCTCGCGCACACGGTTCTGCATAGATGAATCGCGTTCCACAAGTTTGCCGAATGCGACATCTTCCCTGGGGTGGTGAAATCGATCCGCATAGTGCGTCAGGTAATAGACGATGTCGAGCATCAGCTCGTAATTCGGCTCCGCCTGCGCGTGAAACAAACCGATCTGCGATTTAAGTATGCCAAGGAGGCGGATGAACTCGGCGTGCTCGGCTTTCCACTTGCTGATCTGGTTCGACATTGTCGTTTCTCCCATCAATATGCCTGGCACCGGCGCTACGCGTGTCCTATCGAAGCCAAACAGCCCTGCTTTCACACCCAATCAATATGCTACCTGACGCGCGCCGCATCCGCGATACGCATTCAGTCTAAGAGATGCGAAGGCGGGCGAGCAATACAAGCAATACAAGCAGCAAGGCGAACGCACCGCTCCAGGCGGTCAATGCAATCAGGAGCAGTACTCGAGTATCAAATACCGCCAGTCCCGCCAGCACCCGAGACAACGCTGCCACGCCAACAAGGACTGTCGCTCCCACCCGCACCCGGGCACGCGACGGGTCCTGGCGCGCCTTGAGCGTCCACGTCATGGCCATCACGTTGAGAGTGAGCGTGCCGATGGCACCCACCGTAATGATGTGCAGCGCGGCAATCTGGTAGCGACCCGCGGCGAGCGCAATGCCGTACAGCACCAAGCCGATCGCGAGCCAAGCGTAACCAGCGGCAAGGCAGAGCAGGTCCGGTCTGCCGCGCAGCGCCCACAGCCGCCAGCGGACCAGGCGCACCGCCGACAGCGCTCCGGCGACGGACGTCGCCACGGCCGTCAGCATGACGAACGGCGGCGAGTTGGCGCACACCGACGCCGCTACGGCGACCGCCATGACGACGATCAGGCCGCCTTCGATGCGCGGTTGCACCCGCGCGTCGAGCTTGCCGCCCTGCCGGTAGAACTGGCCGGCGACGGTCGGCGCGATAAGCCGTCCTCCCATGAACAGCATCAGCAGCGCGAACAGCAGGACCGTGGCGATGAGTATGGTATGCCCGGCGGCGGCGTATCCGGCATGCGGGGAAAGCTGAAATGCAATGTCGCTGACGCAAATTGCCGTCAGTACTGCCGGTAGCGCCTGGTTGCGCAGCTTCTTCGCGGCGCCGAACAGCCGCGGCGCAAGCTGCGCAGCCAGCAGCGCGGCGAACGCAATATTCGCCGCGCCCGCCATCGCGCTTTGCGGCGCCGCCAGAAATGTTGCGCGCGCTATCAGCCAGAGCCCAGCCAGCAGGGCAAGGCGGGCCAAAGGCATGGGACCAAGCTGGTTGCCCGCAACCACGGCCAGCGCGAAACCGAACAACATCTCGTGTGCGTGCCCGACGGGAGATGCGAGCGCCGGAAATGCGCGCGTCAGCCCGAGCATCCCGAACACGGACGCGGGCAAGGCGAAAACCGCATAGGCCGTCGCCAGTGGAAAGAAGACCGTATTGCCCGCAACGAGCCGGGGTGGCTTCGTTTCATGCCCGTCCCTGGCGCGCCGGGCTGAACCTGCTTGATGAAGAAGATTGTTCATAGTTGCAGTAATAGCCGCAGTTGTTCCCTATATAGGCGAGTGTAGCGACGCCGTGCCCCGACTCCCATAACCACCGTTTGCCGCGAGCCAGCGGCGAAATTCGAGACATGAGGCGACGAACTTCAAGCGGTATTCGGCGGTGTGCGCGAAATGCCTGGGATTGAGCACCGAGCGGCGATAAATCGCAAGAGTACGGCGCACCCAGATCCGGGTAGCGGCCGGTCCGTCGCGTTGCAGGAGAAACTCGATGCGCGACGCCTCGGCACACCGTGCCTGTTGCATTCCGCCGGGGCGTGCATCATTTGTCATGCGCGTTTGTCGCTTTGCACCATGCCGCGATGCACGAGGGCCCGCAGAAGTGGTAGATATACTCGACGCCCTCGAAGCTCAATGCCGCGGTCGCAGGGATTTTGGTATGACAGTGGTCGCACTCGATCGGGGTCGCCAGAGCCTTCATTTCAGGATCCTTGCCGTTGCCGATGCTGCAATCTGAAATCTTGCCGGTCGTCATCTTGCGCTCCTCTGTCGGTTCAGGTGCACGAGCTCTATCATCCCGCGATACCTGGCGGTTCAAGGGAAGGCGCGCTCTCCGACCTGCTAGGCGGGCTTGGCCCAGACGGATGGATATGGCGATACGGCGATCGGGTCGCTGGCAGGGAATGTTTCGGCCAGCGCTTCATCGAGTAGCCATTCGTCGTGTCCCGCGGCGTCGGACAGCGGCAGTTCCGATAAAATCACCTTGAGTCGTCCGATTCGCGGACCGGAAGCGGTATGCGGTTGTTTACTCATTGTACGTCTGCCTTGAGCATGAAAAACTGCTGTGATCGTGAACGCGCAGCTTGGCGCGCGCGGGGCTTGGACGGAGTCACGCGCGCCTCAATAAAACCGTAACAAGGAGCGAAGAGTCTTCCAGCGCCCTGACCTCATGCGGCACTGCGTCAGATAGATAGACCATGCCTCCCGCACGCAGTATCTGCGTTCGCCCGTAGGCCTCCAGCTCCACCGCCCCTTCCAGGCATTGAATGGTGATTGCGCCGGATGCTTTGTGATCGGGTGCCGCCTTGCCGGCCGCCAACACCAGCCGGAAGACCTCGAGGTGATCTGCTCTGACCAAAGTGCTTGAGCTCGTCTGACGCAGATTCGCGCCAAGCGGCCGGAGATCGATTAGTTCACCAGATGCTGCGTGTCGAATAGCCATGAGAACTCCTTTCGTCGGCAACGAATGGAGGCAGTTCCGATTCAACCGTCAAGCCATCGCTGACATAATCCGAGATTCGTGTGCGACACGCATTCCTGTCCCGCTCGAACACTTCACGGAGCATTCAGGCCGGCGGCCGTTGAACTCGCACGCAATTCATTCTGCGCGAGCTCCAGCCACTCTTCCACATGCAAATTGCCCGAAATCGCATCGACGTAGTACTTCAAATCGTCGGGAATGCCGATCCCGAAGCGACGAAAACGGAAGACAACCGGGGTAAACATCGCATCAACGATGCCGAAATCGCCGCAGAGAAACCTTATTGATCCGCTGGCGGCGCGCAGGTCACGCCAAACATGAAGTACGCGGTCAATGTCCGATTGCGTATCCGGCAGAATCTGATCGATGCGCTCACCGCTGCTGACTCCAAACGGCAATTGCGTGCGCAGGTTGACAAAACCCGAGTGCATTTCGGCGGCGGCACTGCGGGCTTTGCCGCGCAGCATGTCATCCTTTGGCCACAAGTTGGCTTGAGGGAATTTTTCGGCAATGGTCTCGGCAATCGCCAAGCTGTCGTAGATGACACCGTCCTTCATGATCAACGCAGGAACCTTTCCGGAGGGCGAATGCCTTAAAATGTTAGTCCGCGTGTCCGGTCGTTCCAAGCGCACCTGCAGGGTATCGAACGGCGCTGCGGCTGCCTTCAGCACCAGCCATGCCCTCATGGACCACGACGATTTCGCGTAGTCCCCAATTGCCAGCGTGTATTCAATCATCTCTTTTTCCCCGGTCGCACCGCGCTGCCTGGCCAGTTTCCCCTGCCACCACGCCGCCCTGGTGCGTTACAGATACCGCGAAAAATACCCGGCTCATAGACCCATTTGCGTGATCGTCTTGGTGTTGAGATAGGCTTCGATCGCTTCCGATCCGCCTTCCGATCCGTAACCTGAGTCCTTGATGCCGCCAAACGGAATTTCCGGCAAAGCCAGTCCATGATGATTGATCGAAACCATCCCGCTCTCAATGGCGGCGCCGATCGCACCTGCGGTTTTGAGCGAGGACGTATAGGCATACGCAGCCAGACCCCAGGGCAGACGGTTGGCTTCGGCTACGGCATCGTCAAAATCCTTGAAGCGGCTGATCGGCGCGACCGGGCCGAAGGGCTCTTCGTTCATGATCCGCGCCGACAGCGGCACATCGGTCAGTACCGTCGGCTCGAAAAAGAAGCCGCCATCATAGTCCGGCCCGGTCAGGCGTTTGCCGCCGGTCAGGAGTTTAGCGCCGCGCTTGAGCGCGTCGGCAACGTAAGCTTCGATAGCCACCATGCGGCGTGCGTTTGCGAGCGGGCCCATTTGCACCCCTGCTTCGACACCGTGCCCCACCTTGACTGCCTTGGCAGCTGCAACAAAGGTGCCGACAAAGCGATCGTAGACTCGTTCCTGCACCAAAATGCGGGTGGGCGAGGTGCATACCTGCCCGGCATTGCGGAACTTGGCGGCCGCGAGGAGTCTTGCCGCGCGCTCGACGTCGGCATCTTCAAACACGATGGCTGGCGCGTGGCCGCCCAGTTCCATGGTAATGCGCTTCATGTGCAGGCCAGCCAATGCTGCGAGTTGCTTACCCACCGGAGTCGAGCCGGTGAAGGTGACCTTGCGAATCAGAGGATGCGGGATCAGATATTCCGAAATCTCGGACGGCACTCCATAGACCAGATTGACGACGCCAGCCGGCACTCCGGCATCGACAAATGCCTGAACCAGTTGCGCCGGAGATGCCGGGGTTTCTTCCGGCGCCTTGATGATGATGGAGCAGCCGGCGGCAAGAGCGCCCGAAAGCTTGCGCACCACCTGGTTGATCGGGAAATTCCAGGGGGTAAACGCAGCCACCGGGCCCACCGGTTCCTTGAACACCAATTGCTGGATACCGTCGGCGCGTGCGGGCACGATGCGGCCGTAAGCACGGCGGCCTTCTTCGGCGAACCAGTCGATCAGGTCGGCAGCCGCAAGCGTTTCAATCCTGGCGTCCGTCAGGGGCTTGCCGTTTTCCATGGACATCAACCAAGCGATGCCCTCGACACGCGCGCGCAGGAGTTCCGCCGCCTTGCGCATGATCTTGTAGCGGTCGAATGCGGCGACCTTACTCCATTGATTGAATCCTCTGTCAGCGGCGGCCAGCGCGCGGTCGAGATCCGCAATTTCAGCACGTGCAACCGACGCCATAGCAGCGCCCGTGGCGGGGTTGAGTACCGGGATGGTGCGGCCCTTGCTTCCGGCACGCCAGGTGCCGTCGATGAAAATATGAACATCGGTATAGCCAGTCTGCGTGGTCTCAAGGGATTTGGGATCGATACGGTCCATCTCTTTTCTCCTGGGTGAGGCAGGTAACCGGATAAGGGTTCGCCGTAACGCTCGCCGCGCGCACGGGCGCCCGTGCGGTTCAGGTCCTCACGAAATCGATCACAACCGCCCCGGGCTCGCGCTGCACATAGCGAATAGCGACCGCTTCGCCATAGCGGGTGCCGAGCTGATCGAGCAGCGGCAGCGGATCGTGGTCATTGACAAAGCGCATGGTTTCTCCGGAGTTCAGGGCATCCAGCGCGCCGAAGATTGCGCCGTGTCGGAAGCGTTTGGCGATACCGCGAGCGTCGAATGCGTAGATCGCGTCGGGCGAGAGGTGCAGATGTGGGGCGGCGGCCATGTTTTAGGCTCCTTTGGTGGTTGAAAAGTACGGCGCAGGTTTGTCTGCGACGCAAACCGCAATGGCAACAAGCGCCGCCGCTGCGATTATAAACAAGTATAATATATACATGTTAAGCGTACACCCACTTGGCTACCAATGCAATACTGGAGTTACAATCGTCAGGCCGCAACGCGTGAAAGGGGGTAAGCCATGGAAGTTTGCAATGCAGATATAGCGATTGTCGGCGCGGGCGGCGCGGGATTGCGGGCGGCGATCGCGGTTGCCGAAACCGACCCGAAATTGACAATCGCGCTGATTTCCAAGGTTTATCCGATGCGCAGCCACACCGTGGCCGCTGAAGGCGGAGCCGCCGCGGTGACGCGGGCGGACGACAGTCTGGACTATCACTTCGATGACACCGTGCACGGCGGGGACTGGCTGTGCGAGCAGGATGTCGTCGAGTACTTCGTCGCCCATGCGCATGAAGAAGTGGTTCAGATGGAGCATTGGGGCTGTCCGTGGAGCCGTACAGCGGACGGCCATGCGAACGTGCGCGCCTTCGGCGGGATGAAGATCGAGCGCACCTGGTTTGCCGCCGACAAGACCGGCTTTCACATGCTGCACACGCTGTTCCAGACTTCGATCAAGTATCCATCGATCAAGCGCTTCGACGAGTATTTCTGCTCCGACCTGATGGTCGAGGACGGCCGCTGCCAGGGCGTGCTCGCGATCCAGATCGCGACCGGCGAGTTCACGCTGATCCAGGCGAAGGCGGTGATCATCGCCACGGGCGGTGCGGGTCGCGTATTTCGCGAGAACACCAATGGCGGCATCGTCACCGGCGACGGTATGGCGCTCGCCTACCGCCACGGCGTGCCGCTGCGCGACATGGAATTCATGCAATATCACCCGACCTGCATGCCGGGTACCGGCCTGCTGTTCACGGAGGCGTGCCGCGGCGAGGGCGGGTTTATGCTCAACAAGGACGGGTATCGCTATTTGCAGGACTACGGACTCGGACCGCCCGATCCTTCCCCGCGCAACAAGGCGATGGAACTGGGGCCGCGCGACCGCTTGAGCCAGGCTTTCTGGCACGAGAAAAAAAAGGGCAGGACGATCGAGGGCCCGCACGGTGCGGTGGTACATCTGGATCTGCGCCATCTGGGCGCGGCGAAACTCCACGAGCGCCTGCCGCTGATCTGCGAGCTGGCGGAGGAATTCCTCGGCGTCGATCCGGTGCACACGCCGATCCCGGTCCTGCCGGCGGTGCATTACACCATGGGCGGAATTCTGGCCGACGGCAAGACGGCCTCGTCGCTGCCGGGTCTGTATTCGGTCGGCGAATGCTCCAGCGTAGGCATCCACGGCGCCAACCGCTTGGGCTCGAATTCGCTGACCGAGCTGATCGTGTTCGGCAAGGTGGCCGGCGTCGAGGCGGCGAAATTCGCGAAGTCGGTGTCGATCAGCAATCCGGCCGCGATCGAGAAGCAGGCCGAGGCGGCACAGGCGCGCGCTCTGGGCATCGTCACGCGGTCCGGCGGCAAAGAACGCATCGCGGTGCTGCGCACCGAGATGGCGCAGAGCATGGAGGACGGCTGCGGCATCTACCGTCTCAAGGCCGACATGCAGGCCACCTGCGACAAACTCCGGGAACTCAGGGAACGCTACGAGAATCTGAAATTCGACGACCACTCGAAGGTGTACAACACGGAATGGCTGCTCGGCATCGAACTCGGCTATCTGCTCGAAGTCGCCGAGGCGATCGTGCATTCGGCGCTCAACCGCAAGGAATCGCGCGGCTCGCACCAACGTCTCGACGGCTACGAAAAACGCGACGACGTCAACTTTCTCAAGCACTCGCTCGCCTACTACACCGGGGATGGCGCGCCGCGAATCGAGTATGGTGAAGTGAAGATCACCAAGTCCAAGCCTGGTACGCGCGCCTACGGCGCCGCCGGCGAGAAGGCGGAAGCGGAGGAACGCGAGCGCGAGGGAGCGGGCAATGGCTGATACCGGGAAAATAATCGAAATCGAGATTCTGCGTTACCGCCCGGAGCAGGACGAGGCACCGGTTTTGCAGACCTACAAGGTACCGTTCACCGATGACATGTCCGTGCTGCAGGGACTGCAATACATCAAGGACTACCTCGACGGCACGGTAAGCTTTCGCTGGTCCTGCCGCATGGCGATCTGCGGCAGTTGCGGCATGATGGTCGGCGGCAAGCCCAAGCTCGCGTGCAAGACTTTTCTGCGCGACTACTACCCCGGAAAATTGCGCGTCGAGGCGCTGGCGCACTTCCCGGTCGAGCGCGACCTTATCGTGACGGTGAAGGATTACGTCAAGAGGCTGGAGGGCATCAAACCCTACCTGATCCCCAAGGAAACGCGCACCCTCGAAGAGGGAGAGTATCTGCAGACGCCGCAGCAGCGGGATCGCGTTATGCAATTCAGCGCGTGCATCAACTGCATGCTCTGCTACGCCGCCTGCCCACAGTACGGGACGAATCCGAAATTCATCGGTTCCGGACACATGGCGATCCTGGATCGTTACAACTCCGATTCGCGCGACGGCGGACGCGAACAGCGCATGGAGCCGGTGAACGAAGAGGATGGGGTGTGGGGCTGTACCGCGATCGGCTATTGTTCGGTCGTCTGCCCCAAACAGGTCGATCCGGCCCACGCGATCAATAAGTACAAGATCGAGAGCACGATGGATTATTTCACCAGGTTCGTCACCCCAGGGGGAGGCGACAAATGAGCATTCAGCGACCCTATGTCCGATCCATGGATGGTTGGTGGAAACGGAATGCGTACTATGTTCGCTACATGGCGCGCGAAGTCACGGCGCTGTTCGTGGCCGCCTACGCGCTGGTGCTGCTCGTCGGGGTGGTGCGCCTGAGCCAGGGCGAAGCGGCTTTCAACGGCTGGCTGCAGGCACTGAAAACCCCGCTGTCGCTGGCATTTCATCTGGTTGTGCTCGCGACCTTCGTCTATCACACATGGAGCTGGTTCAACATCATGCCCATCACCATGCCGATGATGTTCATCGGCGGCAAACGGGTGCAGCCGGGGACGATTACCCGTGCCGGCCTCGCCGCCGCGGTGGTCGCGTGTGCGGCGGTGTTTGTCATCGTGCGGGGGATAAGTTCATGAAGCGCTCCAACGAACCGATTTTCTGGTCCCTGTTCGGCGCCGGCGGGATGCTGGCCGCGCTGATCGGTCCGGCGCTGGTATTCATTACCGGCGTCGGCGTGCCGTTCGGCCTGTTTTTCCCTCCGGATACCATGAGCTATGCGCACATGCTGGCATTTTCGCAGCACTGGCTCGGTAAAGTCTTTCTCCTGGCTGTCATCGCGCTGTTCATGTGGCATGCGGCGCATCGCATCGCCATCCTGCTGCACGATTTTGGCGTTCACGCAGTCACGCCGATCAAGTTCTGTTGCTATGGGCTTGCCTTTCTCGGCACGGTGATCGCCGGCTATACGCTGCTGTCGCTGGGGAGCTGATACCGCGCGCAGCGCGCGGCCCGTTCACTCCCATTTCCCCTTGCGTCCCGGAGATGCCTGCGTGCCCCAATTGATTTCGACCAAGAAATTCGGCTCGAATAGCGGATTCTCGTTCACCCCGTTCTTTGCATAACCGCGCGGATTGCACACCACCCGCGCGCCGTTCAGTAAATAGTCGAAACTGTCGTGCGTATGTCCGTGTACCCACAGGCAGGCGCGTTCCCCGTCGATCAGATGCTCGGCATCGGAAATGAAGCACGCGTTCAGGAGCGAGTCGGCAAACCTCGGGTGGATGCTCTTTCGCGACGGAGCGTGATGGGTGATCACCACGGTCGGCCCGGCGTGCGGTTCGGAAAGCTTGCCTGCGAGCCACCCGGCCTGGGCATTGAACAGCGCCGCTGAATCGGCAGGAGTGAATAGCGTTTCAGCTGCTTCGCCAGCGCGAATCCTGCTGAAATCGCGCATGAAACTCAGGGCTTCCCGAATCGCCGCAGTGCGTTTCTCGCCCTCGCCGAACAGCATGAAATCCGTCCACAGCGTGGTTCCCAGGAAACGCACACCGTCGATGACGGCTTCGCCCTTGTCGAGCAGGCGAATGTTGGTTCCGGCGCACAGTCGTTTGAGCTCGTCCGCCCTGCCAGCAATGCTGCCGCCGTAGAACTCGTGGTTCCCGGGAACGTAAAGTACCGGTTTGGAAAAACCCGATGCCCAGGAAACCGCCTCGCGCGGGCGCGCAATGTCGCCCGCCAGGATTACCGCATCGGCGTCAGTCCGCGGGATATTCAAAGCGCCCAGGCTCAGATGCAGATCGGACAGAATGTTGAGTTTCACAGGTCCTCGATGCATTGCAAAAGCGCCGAAACGCCCGCCAGCGATACGATCCCGCGTTCAGGACCGCAAACGCTCTGCGACACGCAACGGACGCGCCCGCAGAGATAACAACCGACGCCGCGTCCGACTCGCTTTTCAATCTATGTATCATATTATGATATATTAATAAAGGGGTGACCACGTGAACCTGTCGGGGCACAGGATGCCAAAAAGCGAGTACGAGGTGCTCGCGCAATTCCGCTGTCAATTGCGTCGTTTTCTGCGGCTCAGCGACGAGACGACGCACAGGAAGGGGTACGAAGCGACAAACCGTGAATCGATTCACAAGCACTTGGCCTTCGCATGCGTGGTGCGTCCAGGGAGCCACTGTGCAATTGGAGTACGCTCGACACCACGGCAGCAGCATCTCCGAGCATTGCCGACAGGAGCCACAGAATGAGCCTCTATGAAGTAAAGCTGAAAGGGCATCGGACGGTCGCCGACGGCACCATGGCGTTTAGCTTCTCCAAGCCCGACGGGTTCGTATTCCAAGCCGGCCAGGCGATCAGCCTTGAACTGATCGACCCGCCGACGGAAGCCGGGCAGAGCAGCCGTACCTTGTCCCTCGTCAGCGCTCCGTTCGAACAGGAGTTGGCGGTGGCGACCCGAATGCGCGACAGTGCCTTCAAGCGCGCGCTCAAGGCGCTGCCAGCGGGCGCGAGCCTCAGGATCGACGGCCCGTTCGGGGATCTCACGCTCGGCGAGACCGGGCGGCCCGCGGTCTTCATCGCCGGCGGAATCGGCATCACGCCTTTCATGAGCATGCTGCGCCAGGCAGCGCGGGACCGGTCGCCTCAGCTCCTGTTCCTCGCGTATTCGAACCGCCGCCCGGAAGACTCCGCGTTTCTCGACGAGCTGCAGGAACTCGAGCGGCAGAACCAGCAGTTTCACCTGATGGCCACGATGACCGAGATGAGCAAGTCCGCGCGCAAGTGGAGCGGAGAGACGGATTTTGTCGATGCAGCTATGTTGAAACGCCTGGTCGGCGACTTGGCCGCGCCGATCTACTACGTTGTCGGCCCGCCGGCGATGGTCGAGGCGATGCAATGGACGCTGGAGGGCGCCGGCATCGCCGCGGACGACATTCGCACCGAAGAGTTTTACGGCTATTAGCGGTCGGTGACTGTCGAATCGGTGTGAGCCATGCTTTCGGCACTCAGGAATCAGCCGCGCGGAAGAGGAAAGAATCGCATGATCGTCAGACTCAAGAGAGCCTACGCGCCGGCCGAACCCAGCGACGGATTCCGCATCCTCGTCGACCGCCTGTGGCCGCGTGGGCTTGCAAAGGAATCGACACGCATCGACCTATGGCTCAAAGACATCGCGCCCAGCACCGAGCTGCGCAAATGGTTCGGCCACGATTCGACGCGATGGCGGTCTTTCCGCGCCAAGTACTTCCGGGAGATCGACTCACGGCCGGATACGCTGGCCCTGCTCCTCGAGCATGTGCGCAAGGGACCGGTAACGCTTGTGTACGCGGCGCGAGAGGAGCGCTACAACGACGCGGTGGCGCTCAACGAGTATTTGTCGTCTCGGCGGAATAAGTCCTGACCCCAAATAAGGAGGCATCATGGCAAGACTGGTAAAGCGTTTTCGCAGCAAACCCTACGCGGTGAGCATCGGCGGCGAAACTAAATAATTTTGCGGTTGCGGGCTCTCCAACACACAGCCGTTCTGCGATGGGACGCACAAAATCACCCGGGCGGAATCGCCCGAAAAACTCTATTGGTATGACGAAGATGGGCAGAATCACGATGCCGCGGACAGCTATCCTGGCATTCGCAGCGACCGGCAAACCAACGACGTCTAGCTATCCCACCCTTGACGCTTTGCTGGCCGCGGTGCGCGATTGCCGTGCCTGCGAGACGCATCTGCCGCTCGGTCCGCGCCCGGTACTGCGTGCGGGCGAGACTGCCCGTATCCTCATTGTGGGGCAGGCGCCCGGTGCACGCGTGCACACGAGCGGCATTCCGTGGGACGACCTGAGCGGGGAGCGTCTGCGCACGTGGATGGGCGTAGACAAGGAGGTCTTCTATGATGAATCGCGCATCGCAATCATTCCCATGGGTTATTGTTATCCTGGCCGCGGAACCGACGGTGATATGCCGCCGCGCCGTGAATGCGCGGTGCTCTGGCTCGACCAGTTGCTGGCGCGGCTGCCGCGAATTGAATTGACTCTCCTCATTGGTCAGTATGCGCAGCGCCACTTTCTGGGAAGCCGGAGAAAGCCGTCGCTCGCCGAAACGGCCAAGGCCTGGCGGGAGTACGCTCCACGGTTCATCCCACTGCCCCACCCCTCGCCGCGCAATCAGCCGTGGCTCAAGCAGCATCCCTGGTTTGAGCGGCAACTTGTACCAATGCTGCGCGCGCGAATCAAAGCCCTGGCCGCGCGTTGAGCAGAAGTTTGCCGGAACAATGAAG
>DATKUQ010000353.1:0-2757 GCA_035530495.1 Burkholderiales bacterium | reverse complement strand
CTGCAAAGCGTCGGCGTCGATGATGACCACGAACGTCACGGGCAAGACCACGCAGGAAGCCGAGACCATGGTCCAGGAGTTTCGCGACATGGCGACCGGACAGCTCGACACCGCGAAGCAGGCGCACCACCTCGGCCGGCTCACCGTGTTCGCAGGCGTGCGCGACCTGCCCACGCGCGTCAAATGCGCGATCCTGCCCTGGCACACACTGCACGCCGCACTGCACTCGGTTGCCGACACCTCGACCGAATCCGAAAGCGATCCCATGCACGCGCCGATCGGCGATGCCTGACCATAAGTAATCATGCCGAAAATAGCCGACATCGAAGACACGCCGAATCCGAACGCGAAGAAGTTCATTCTGCGCGAACCCCTCACCTGGGGCATCACGCACTCCTACGACAATGCGGAGCAGGCGGCGGACGACCTGCTGGCCGCGTCGATATTCGATATCGAGCACGTGACCAACGTGTTTTACGTCGATCATTGGCTGACGGTCACTCAGGACGGCAGCGCCGACTGGCAGCAGCTGCTGCGCAGGGTCGCCGACCGGGTACGCGCCGCGCCGGCGGCAAGCGAGCAATCGGCCCATCTCGCTTCCGCCGCGGCTGCGACTGCGATCGCCGACTTGAGTCCCGACGATCAGCAGCGTCTGTACATGATCAACGGCCTGCTGGACGAGCAGATCCGCCCTTATCTGCAAGGCGATGGCGGCGACCTTCACGTGCTCGGTCTGGATGGTGACCGCTTGACCGTGCATTATCAGGGCGCCTGCGGCAGTTGCCCGAGTTCGCTGTCGGGCACGCTGGTCGGTATCGAGCAGCTGCTGCGAACGATAGAGCCAGATATCGAAGTGGTGGCTATCTAGCTGGCTTTCCGTGTAATAGATCCGTGGTCTTTGCTGCTTCTGCGACACTCCTTCTGCTTTCGCAGCGGCTGGTGTGTTGCATCCACCGGTTGAATCCGCAGTCGAACTGTGGGCATTCAGGGGGCGTTAGACATGGCCCACATTGATGCGACCGCGGCGCGCCTTACCCGGACATGAGCCCGGTGAAACGCTGACATGACCGCGACCTCCCGCGCCGCAAAACGCTTCGGCCTCGCCGCCCTCGCCGCTGTCCTGCTGCTCGCCGGCGGCGCCGCGGGCTGGTGGCTGGGCGCGCATGCGCGCAGCGCCGCGCCGCTACGCGAATCGCTGCCGGTGCTGGGCCAGGCGCCGAGCTTTCACGGCCTGACCAACCAGCTCGGCCAGACGATCGACTCGAGCCGCTTGCACGGCAAGGTGCAGGTGGTCACCTTCCTCTTTCCATACTGCACCACCTACTGCCCGCTGATCGCGGCGCACCTGGTGGGGCTCGAGAACGTGGTGCGGCTCGCCGGCCTGCAGGACCGCGTCAGGATCGTCGCCTTCAACGTCGATCCCGGCGGCACCGGCCCGCGCCAGATGCGCGCGTTCCTCAAGGAGTACGGCTGGAACCCGCGCGACACGCGCTGGGAATTCCTCACCGGCAAGCCGCAGGCGATCCGCCGCGTCGTCACGCAGGGCTACCACATCGCCTACCAGAAAGTCGCCGACGGCGAAGACGGGGCGCAGGGCCCCGCGCTCACGCCGCAGCCCGAGGTGGTCAACGCGCTCGCTGCGAAGGCGCAGGTCGGCTACGACATCACGCACAACGACGGCCTGGCGATCGTCGACCCGCAGGGGCGCATCCGCAGGTACTACACGCAGGCCGACGTGGTCTCGAATGAGCGCCTGTTCGGGGTGATCCAGGCGCTGCTCGTTCCACGCTCCTAGACGGCGAAGCGCGCGATCGAGCCGCGCTGCCTATGCGGCCATGCCTATCGCTGGCAGATGAAGGAGAGTGCTAGCCCGCCACAAATGACAAGGGCCTAGGTTTTCCCTAAGCCCTCGTTTGAATGGCACGCCTGGCAGGATTCGAACCCACGCCCCCTTGGTGTTCGTAGCCTACCCCGCTCTACCGTCTTCCCGCGACCGTCGGTAATCAGATTGGGCTGCCATAAAGGCGTCGAAATCTAATAATTGCGGCCTATTCCACACGATACCCAATGATGCGCAGACTTGGGTAATCCCGTCCACGCGCCAACGCCTTCCGGTC
This sequence comes from Burkholderiales bacterium, assembly GCA_035530495.1. GTDB lineage: Bacteria > Pseudomonadota > Gammaproteobacteria > Burkholderiales > SG8-39 > 2-12-FULL-64-23. The sequence continues at coordinate 640 of DATKUQ010000353.1, read as the reverse complement.
AATCGTAAGATTTGAACATCGCTCGAGCTTGCGCTCGACATCAAAGCAACTGCCGTACCCTAGCCCGACGGGCGAGTTTCACCGAAGGAGCACGGCGCCATGACCATTCCTATCGAACCTCGGAAACTAAAAATCCTTGGCGGCAGGCCAACGATTTTTTTGGAGAATCGTCGATTTACGGCGTTGTGGTTGTAGTTGTGGTGGTCGTGGCCACCGGGTTATGACCGGTATGGGAAGAAACGCCAGCCGCGGCAACTGCAGCGACGGCCACAGCCGACGCAACGGTGCCAGCCGTGATCCCACCGGCTGCCGCACCCTGCGCCGCGCCTGCGCCAGGAGCAGCAGCGCCACGAAGAACAGAACCAGGACCAGCAGCGCCAAGACCGGCGCCAGGACCACCCGCGGGGGTCGCAGGGAACTCGGGTTTGCCTTGCCCGAAAGCGGTGGCGCTCGCCGCGACAAACACGGACCCAACCAAAATAGCCAGTACCTTCCTCATTTTTCCCTCCTAATTTAAACTGCGTTAATGCGCGGTTAACCCTTAGAACTCCAGGTGGCAGGTTTCGAACCAAAACCGTCTGCCTCCACATCGCACTATCTCCAAACATGCGTGCGAATCCGTAGACATGCCCTTCTTGTC
>DATKUQ010000352.1:0-6599 GCA_035530495.1 Burkholderiales bacterium | reverse complement strand
GCCTCACCCCCGTTGTGCATCCCGATGCCTACGTGCATCCCACCGCGGTGCTGATCGGCGACGTGCATGTCGGCGCAGGCGTGTACATCGGACCTTTTGCCAGCCTGCGCGGCGATTTCGGGCGCATGGTGGTGGAGGCCGGCGCCAATATCCAGGATTGCTGCATCCTGCACGGTTTTCCCGAGTCGGACACGGTGATCGAGCAGGACGGCCATATCGGCCACGGCGCGATCATCCATAGCGCGCGCATCTGCCGCAACGCGATGGTCGGCATGAACGCCGTGGTCAACGACAATGCGGTGGTCGGCGAATCGGCCTTCGTCGCCGCGATGGCTTTCGTCAAGACCGGAATGCAGGTGCCGCCACGCACGCTGGTGGCGGGTGTTCCGGCCAAAGTGATGCGCGAGCTGAGCGCCGCGGAGCTGGCGTGGAAGCTGGATGCGACGCGCGCCTACCAGAACCTCGCGAAGAGGAGCCTGGCGAGCCTGCGCGAGACGGTCGCGCTGACAGAAGCCGAGCCCGACCGCAAACGCCTGTCGCTGTCCCAGGTGCTGCCGCTGGCCAAGTGGAAGAACATGAAAGGCGGCGCCTGAAAAAAATCGTCCGGCACGCGCCAGGCCTCGCCATGAGTCATCCCTCCATAGCCGAAGTCAACGCCGCGTTTGCCGCGCGCCTGCGCGCAGGCGAGACCCTGCTCGGCGCAATCATCGCGCTGCCTTGCCCTGAGGTGGCCGAACTGTTCTCGCGCGCCGGCTTCGACTGGCTGTTCATCGACACCGAGCACGCGCCGCTCGATCCGCTCGCGGCGCAGGGCCTGCTGCAGGCGGCGCGCTGCCCCTGCCTCGTACGGGTGGCGGCGGGCGAAGAAGCGCTGATCAAGAAGGCCCTGGACATCGGCGCGGCCGGCGTGGTGGTGCCGCAGGTGAGCACCGCCGCCGACGCCGAACGCATCGTGCGCTACTGCAAATATCCGCCGCGCGGCAGCCGCGGCGTGGGTATCGTGCGCGCGCAGGGCTACGGCCTCGACTTCCAGGAATACGTGGCGGGCGCCAACGACAATGTCGTCGTTATGCTGCAGATCGAGCATATCGACGCGGTGAACAACATCGAGGCCATCGCGCGCATACCCGGGGTGGATGCGCTGATGATCGGGCCCTATGATCTGTCCGGCACCATGGGCAAGCTTGGACAGGTGAACCATCCCGAAGTCGAGCAGGCGATCGAGCGCGTGCGCAAGGCCTGCGCGCTGGTCGGCATGAGGCTGGCGATTTTCGCCGCCACCGCGGAGGGTATGAAACCCTATATCGCCAAGGGCTACACGCTGCCGATCGCCGGCATGGATCTGATGCTGCTCGCCACGGCGGCGCGCGGCGTGGTGCAGGCGTTGAAGTAAGCGGTCTTGGATATCCGGAGCGCTGCAATTCTGTCATTCCGAGCGCAGCGAGGAATCTGCTTTTGGTTTCAAGCAACAGCGGATTCCCCGCGAAGTCCATCCCCGGTGGGGCTTCGGAATGAAAGTTATATAGAAGTTCCGTAATTCGTTCTCAACCCCCGCGTCAAGGAGTGCATATGTCATACGAAATGATCCTGGTTGAAACCCGCGGCCGCGTCGGCCTGATCACGCTGAACCGTCCGAAGGCGCTGAATGCGCTCAACGACGGGCTGATGGACGAGCTGGGCGAGGTGTTGGCCGGCTTCGACGCCGACGAGAACATCGGCTGCATCGTGCTCACCGGCAGCGACAAGGCTTTCGCCGCGGGCGCCGACATCGGCGCGATGAAGGACTGGAGCTACATGGACGTGTACAAGAGCGGGTACATCTCGCGCAACTGGGAGCGCATCCGCTCGGTGAGAAAGCCGGTGATCGCCGCGGTGGCGGGCTTCGCGCTAGGCGGCGGCTGCGAGCTCGCGATGATGTGCGATTTCATCATCGCCGCCGAGACCGCAAAATTCGGCCAGCCCGAGATCAAGCTCGGCATCATTCCCGGCGCCGGCGGCACGCAGCGCCTGCCGCGCGCGGTGGGCAAGTCCAAGGCCATGGACATGGTTTTAACCGCGCGCATGATAGATGCAGCCGAAGCCGAGCGCGCCGGCCTAGTTTCGCGCGTGGTGCCTGCGGACAAACTGCTCGACGAAGCGCTGGCCGCCGCCGGCCAGATCTGCGAATACTCGCTGCCGGTGGTGATGGCGGCCAAGGAATCGGTCAACCGCGCTTATGAGAGCACGCTCAACGAAGGCGTGCTGTTCGAGCGGCGCACGTTCCATTCGCTGTTCGCAACCGAGGACCAGAAGGAAGGCATGGCGGCCTTTGTCGAGAAGCGCAAGCCGAAGTTCAAGAACAAATGAACTGCAAAGGCGATTCCGCCCTTGTGGGGCGGGTTGCTTTTCTTGCTTCGCCAAGGACCGAGCAAGACCCGGCAGCCGGGCGATGTTTTTCCTTGAGTAAGCGCCATTCCCCTCAATCCAGGCTTGTGCACCGATAAGCTTCTGTCCGGTAGGGAAAGGCAATCGTGTCGCGCCCGCGCAGTGTCGGATGTGAGGCGATTAAAGCACGCAACTGATCGGCGACCTTGCTTTTCTCATGCGTTGTCAGTGCTGCAATAAAGCTGATTGACAGGACGCGGTCAAGAATCACCTCCTCCGCAGTGCCAACGTGCTGATAGGCGAACACGGTCTGCTCTGGCGCAGTGAAATATTCACCGGAGAAGGGTTTGCGCCAGTCGCCTCTGTAGAAACGCGGCACATCGCCTTCGTATGGCGTGATGATCCGGCTCATAGCCTCGACCCAATCAAGCGATTCGTCGCGCACGTTCCAGACCAGACCGAGCTTTGCGCCGGGCTTCAATATCCGGTGGATTTCCCGAAGCGCGGAATGCGTAGCGAACCAATGGAATGACTGTGCGCAAATGACGGCGTCTACCGACGCCGACTTTAAGGGAATCGCGCTGGCATTTCCGGCTAAGGTCCCCACACCGGACAAACTCTTAGTCAGCTGCATTCGCATCGCCTCGACAGGTTCCACGGCGATTATGTCCGCGCCGGTTTGGAGCAGCATCCTGGTGAATTTCCCAGTCCCCGCGCCGAGATCGACGACAAGCTTTCCCGGCACGACGCCCAAGTCATCCGCCAGCCAAGGCAGTATGTCTGCAGGGTAATCCGGTCGCCCGCGCATATAGGTTTGCGCTTCGGTGGAGAACCCCTGCCGTGCAGCGATATGGATTTCAGTCATGGTCGTTCATTAAGAACTCTGCGGGGACTGTTCATTCTCTCGCGATGCCTTTTTCTGTGCTTGCTTTTTATCGGAAAGCAAAAGAAAGTAGCCAGTTGTCGGGCTGCCCCCGACACTCTTTGGCACAGTTAGCGCTTACGCTGGAAAAGCATCGGGCTGAAAGGGACGGATCTTGGCAATAAAGAAAATAGCCGGCAACCCCGTGGGCATGATCGCATGGGTCTGCCTCGCGCATGTGGCGAGCATGCTGTGCTACGCGATCTATCCGACCCTGCTGCCGCAGCTGCAGCGCGAATGGGGCGCGAGCAACTCCGCCGCGGGCCTGATTTCCGGGATGTTCTTCGCCGGCTACATGGCGGCCGTGCCGGTGCTGAGCGGCCTCACCGACCGCGTCGACGCGCGCCGCGTGTATCTGTTCTCGAGCCTTCTGTGCGCCTGCGGCGGTTTCGGCTTCGCGCTGTTCGCGCAAGGCGTGTGGTCGGCCTCGCTGTTCCAGGCGCTCACCGGCGCCGGCATCGCCGGCACCTATATGCCGGGGCTGAAGGCGCTCACCGACAACCTCGGTGACCGTGCGCAGAGCCGCGCCGTGTCTTTTTATACGGCGGTGTTCGGCTTCGGCGCGAGCTTTTCGATCCTGCTCGCGGGCGCGATCGCCGCGACCCTGGGCTGGCGCTGGGCTTTTGCCCTGTGCTCACTCGGCCCGCTCACGGCGGGGATGATGATCGTCTTCGGTCTGCCGCCGCGCCGTCCGCCTGCGGCAAGGCGCACCGCATTGCTCGATCCGCGGCCGGTGCTCGCCAATCGCGCGGCGCGCGGCTATATCTTCGGCTACGCCGTGCATTGCTGGGAGCTGTTCGGCTCGCGTTCCTGGATGGTGGCGTTCTTCGTGTTCTGCCAGAGTCTGTCGGCCGGGGGTTCCTGGCCCTGGAGCCCGGTGCTGATTGCGGCGGTAGCGAATCTGTTCGGGCCGGGAGCGAGCGTGCTCGGCAACGAACTCGCGATGCGCTGGGGCCGCAATCGCGTGGTGCCCGTGGTCATGGTCTGCTCCGGGCTGTTCACCTGTCTGTTCGGCCTGCACTCGGGCCTGCCGTGGTACGCGATCGTCGGACTCTCCTTCGTCCTGCTCAGCCTGCACATGGGCGATTCCTCCGCATTAACCTCGGGCATGGTGGCCAACTCCGACCCGCGCATGCGCGGGGCCAGCATGGCGCTGCATTCCATGCTCGGTTTCGGCGCAGGCTTCGTCGCGCCGCTCGCGTTCGGCGCGGTGCTGGACGCAGGCGGCGGCAACGCCAGCCCGATCGCGTGGACGCTGGCCTACGCGAGCCTGGGCGTGCTCGGCGTGCTCGCGCCCCTGGTCCTGCGGCTGCGGTGAACCCGGTCGCCAGACGCAGCCGTTGCGTAGGCGTGTTCCGACGGCGCGGTTTATGATAGTGCCTTACACACAAAGGCCCTTGGGCTGATAACGAATTCGAAGAGGACATTCCAAAAATGGAAAAAATCTGGCTCAAACACTATCCCGCCGGCGTGCCTGCCGACATCGACCCCGAAAAATACCAGTCGATCCGCGAGCTGTTCGACGAATGCGTGGCCAATTTCGGCGAGCGCCCGGCCTACTATTGCATGGGCCGCGAAATCACTTTCGCCGAACTTGAGCGCATGTCGCGGGCGTTCGGCGCGTGGTTGCAGGCGCAGGGCCTGGAGAAGGGCGATCGGGTGGCGCTGATGATGCCCAACGTGCTGCAGTACCCGGTGGCGCTGTTCGGCATCCTGCGCGCGGGCATGGTGGTGGTGAATGTCAATCCGCTGTATACGCCGCGCGAGCTCGAACACCAGCTCAACGATTCGGGTGCCAAGGCGATCGTGATCCTGGAGAACTTCGCGCATACGCTGGAGCAGGTGATCGCGAGGACGCCGGTGAAACAGGTCGTGGTCGCGGCTATGGGCGACCTGCTTGGCGGCGTGAAAGGCGCGGTGGTCAATTTCGCGGTGCGCAACCTGAAGAAGATGGTGCCGGCGTACGAATTCAGCAACGGCGTGCGCTTCAACCAGGTGCTGCGCGCGGCCGCGGACATGACGCTGGCGCCGGTCGACATCCGGTCGGACGACATCGCGTTCCTGCAGTACACCGGCGGCACCACCGGCGTGTCCAAGGGGGCGATGCTGCTGAACCGCAACATCACCGCCAACGTCACCCAGGTCGATGCCTGGCTCGATCCGTTCCTGACCGAATACGACCGCAAGCACTACATCATCATCACGGCGCTGCCGCTGTACCACATCTTTTCGCTGACGGTGAATTGCATGATGATGCTCAAGCTCGGCGGCAAGAACGTGCTGATCGTGAATCCGCGCGACATCGCGGGTTTCGTCAAGGAGCTGGGCAGGCACAAGTACACCACCATCACCGGGGTCAATACCCTGTTCAACGGGCTGATGCACCATCCGGACTTCGAAAAACTGGATTTCAGCGCGCTGCGCATTTCCAACGGCGGCGGCATGGCGGTACAGCAGGCGGTGGCGGACAAATGGAAAAAAATAACCGGCGTCACCCTGACCGAAGGCTACGGCCTCACCGAGACTTCACCCGTCGTCACCACCAACCCGCCGGATCTGAAGGAGTTTTCCGGCTCGATCGGCCTGCCGGTGCCGTCCACCGAGCTCTCGATCCGCGACGATGACGGCAAGGAACTGCCGCTCGGCGCGGCGGGCGAGATCTGCATCCGCGGCCCGCAGGTCATGGCCGGCTATTGGCAGCGCCCTGAGGAAACTGCGAAAGTCATGACTGCGGACGGCTTTTTCCGCAGCGGCGACATCGGCATCATGGACGAGAAAGGCTACACGCGCATCGTCGACCGCAAGAAGGACATGATCCTGGTGTCCGGCTTCAACGTCTACCCGAATGAAATCGAAGGCGTGGTCATGATGCTCCCGGGCGTGCTCGAGTGCGCCGCGGTCGGCGTGCCCGACGAGCATTCGAGCGAGGCGGTGAAGCTGTTCGTGGTGCGGAAGGACCCGGATCTGTCGGAGAAGGAAGTGCGCGCGCACTGCCATCAAAACCTGACCGGCTACAAATGTCCCAAGTACGTCGAGTTCAGGAGCGAATTGCCCAAGACCAATGTCGGAAAAATACTGCGCCGCGCGCTGCGCGACGAAAAAGCCGGCTGAGTGCAAGCCTGCGGAGTAGGCTCAGACCGGCGGGGTCGAACCGTAATCCGGGTGGCCGCTTCGGCTCCTGCTTCGGCTAAGGCAGGCTTCGATCGATTCGAGCAACTGGTCGCGCGTCACCGGCTTGGTAAGGAAATCCGCAGCGCCCAGCTCCACTGCTTTGGCCATGGTGTCGCCATCGCTGCGGCCGGAGAGCAGGATC
>DATKUQ010000351.1:0-2349 GCA_035530495.1 Burkholderiales bacterium | reverse complement strand
TCCCACTGCCCCACCCCTCGCCGCGCAATCAGCCGTGGCTCAAGCAGCATCCCTGGTTTGAGCGGCAACTTGTACCAATGCTGCGCGCGCGAATCAAAGCCCTGGCCGCGCGTTGAGCAGAAGTTTGCCGGAACAATGAAGTAGTGGAATTCGCGGTGATCGGCGGCCCCACGTCAATTTTGACAGTCCCGGACGGCTGGAAGTCACTCGAAGTCCAGCGCCGCAGACTCGGGCAACACTAGCCCATGCTCTTTGGCGTCATGCAGCGGCGGCAGCCGCTCCTCGATGCGGAAGTGCGGATTCAGTTCGCGTGCGAACAGATCCGGAAGTACAACAGCGATCTCACGCATCAAGGAAACGTCACGCGAGGCCGCGACGGCGTAGCGCGCGAGCGCCGGTACTGCGTAATGTTACCGGGCAGCGAAACCAATGCCCGGCTGCGTTTCACGCGACGCGCACTCATTGCACCAGCTGGCGCTTGTCCCCGGCCAATTCGCCGGCTGGCTTGGATGGTTGGCCCTCGGATGGCGCCCCCAGAGTCTGGCGCGCGCGCGCCTGCAACGCGCGATAGGTTCGCTCCCATTCATCCTTGCGCGGCGTCGTGTACGCGATCTGGCGAACCAGCACCGCCAGGGCTTCTGCCCGCGCGCGCTCGAGTGCCAGTTGCGCGAGCACCTCGTCGTGGTCGGATGCATACACAAAATCCGTCCTTCGGTCCTGGCAAATCCCGACACAAGGTTGCGCACCCTCGATCCGCCCGCAACCGATGCACTGCCATGCTGTTATGCGCTCGGTCATGGCATCGCCTCACGCACCGGATTTGGCTTTCGCCTGATTCATCGCGTCGATCGCGAGGAGCGAATGCGCGTAGGCGGCACCGGCCCGCATCTCGGCGGCAACCCAAATCGCTTCCATGACCTCCTGTTCGGTCGCGCCCTTGTTCATTGCGAGCTCGGTGTGCCCACGGATGCAATAGGGACATTGGGTCACATGCGCCACCGCGACCGCGATGAGTTCCTTGGTTTTCGACGGCAGCGCGCCATCGGCGAATACGCGCTGGCCGAACGCGTGGAAAGCGCCGTAGATGTCCGGTGCAAACTCACGCCGTTTTTGCGCCAGATCTTTCGAAACGTGGGGATAGATGCGCTGTTCCATGGCAAACACTCCTTTCAATCAGCCCGCCTCTTGCTCAAATAGCCGTACTCGCTCTTGTGGGCGATGCGGCACGATCATTGGCCTCCGGCACCTATCACACGCGTTTGGCACCGGCGAGCAATTGCGCTTCGGCCTCCGCGCTGATTCGCTCAACCAGCGCCGACGCGCTCTCCACGCTTTTGATCAGGTCGACGGCTTCACCGGCCCAGACTACCGCCGTATCGAAATCGCCGTCGAGGGCGGCCGCCCGATAGCCCGCGCGTTCGGTTTCGATGACGTTCGCGAGGCGATCCTCGCGGCCATGCCAGCGCTCCATGAAGCCGTTACGAATCGCGCGCCCGGTATAGTTCGCGGGCCAGGCATAGCCGCGCACCAGGTCGAATACGCGCGTGCGCGCGGTTTCCTCGCCGCGCGCAGCGACGATGCGCTGTTTTGCCCGGTCGTGGCCGAGCGCCTCGGCGCTCGCATAGAAACGAGTCCCTATCAGCGCTCCTTCGGCACCCAGCATCAGCGCCGCCGCGAGACCGCGCCCATCGGCGATGCCGCCGGCCGCCACCACGGGCGTCGGCGCCACCGCGTCCACCACCGCCGGCACCAGCGGCAGCGTGGCGCGACCGCCGCCGTGCCCTCCGGCTTCGGTGCCCTCGGCCACGATGAGGTCGGCGCCTGCTTCCTTTGCCAGCCGCGCTTCTTCGAGCCCCTGCACCTGGCAAATCAGCCTGCACCCGGCCGACTTTATGACCTTGGCGTAAGGCCGTGGATCGCCGAACGACAGCATGACCGCGTGCGGGCGGTAGCTCAGCAGCAGGTCGAGCACGCCCGCGGTCGCCGACCAGGTGATCAATCCAGCGCCCCACGGCCGCAACGTTGACTCCCGCACACAGGACAACTCGGTCCGCAGCCACGCGGGGTCGCCGTAGCCGCCGCCGACCAGTCCCAGCCCGCCGGCATTGGAAACCGCCGCCGCCAAGCGGCCACCCGATACATTTCCCATGGGACCCAATATGATCGGGTGCTGCAAGTCGAACAGCTTGGTCAATGCGGTCGTGATCATGATCGATGACCCCCGATTTGCAAAACAATATCATAATATGATATATCCACCGTGTGGAAAAAATAGCGCGAAAATATCGGAGCAATAAATGTCGGATACCGATTTCAATTTGTTTCGGGCTATCGTGGAGCAGGCTCCCG
>DATKUQ010000350.1:0-7970 GCA_035530495.1 Burkholderiales bacterium | reverse complement strand
CGTCGAGGCAGTGCGTGACGCCTTGGCCAGCCGGCACTGAGCCGGCCACCGAATAATTTCAATTCACATAACAAACACACTCACCATCAAAGGAAATGCAATGAAAAAGAACATCATCGTTACCGGCGGCAGCGGCATGGCTGGCAAATGGGTCGTCAAGGATCTACTCGACCACGGGCACCAGGTACTCAACCTGGACCGCACCGTCCTGCAGAACTCCCCGGCCCGAACACTGATCACCGACCTGACCGATGCGGGCCAGGTCTTCAACGCGCTCTGCAGCACGACGGTGCGGCACGAGTTCAGCGAGACGATCAAGCCGGCGCCCATCGACGCGATCATCCACTTCGCGGCAATCCCGCGGATCATGACGTACCCGGACAACGAAGTCTTTCGGATCAACGTCATGGCCGCCTACAACGTCCTGGATGCGGCGTCGAAGTATGGGATCAAGAAAGTCATCATCGCATCGAGCGAAACGACGTACGGCATTGTCTTTGCCGACAACTACCGCATGCCCGAGTACCTGCCGCTAGATGAAGAATACCCCATCGATCCGATGGACAGTTACGCGATGTCCAAGGTGATCAACGAGGTCACGGCCAAGGCATTCCATGCCCGAACCGGATCGGATATCTACTGCCTGCGCATCGGCAATGTGATCGACCCGGTGGACTATGCGAAGTTTCCCGAGTATTTCAAGGATCCTGGCTTCCGCCGCCGCATCACCTGGAGCTACATCGACGCCCGCGACCTGGCCACCGCAGCGCGCTTGGGTGTTGACAAGGACGGCCTGGGCTTCCAGGTGATGAACGTTGCGGCCGACGATGTTTCGTCCGACCTGCCGACGGCGGAACTGCTCAAGCGCTTCTATCCGACGGTACCGGTCAAGAAAACCCTCGGCGAATTCGAGACCCTGCTGAGCAATGAGAAAATCAAGCGCTTGCTGGGCTTCAAGCAACAGTACAACTGGCGCAGTCACGTCAAATGACCGGTTGCCGCTTTCAGTGAGCGCAAGCCCGGCGGATGAGGGAACGACGCTAATGGGCAGACGCATGTGCGAATACACGTCGGCCTTCGGGGCGGCCACGTAATCCAGCCCATGCTCTCGCTTCCCCGATCAGCCCGACTGGCAACCAATGTCCACTTTTTCCTGAACGGGCTGGCGTTTGCGACCTGGGGCGTGCATGTACCGACATTCAAGCACCTGCACGGCCTGAGCGAGGCCGAAGTGGCGCTGGCGATGCTGGCCGCCGGGGTCGGCGCGCTCGTCGCTGTTCTTGGGGCCGGTGCGCTCGTCGGCCGCTTCGGCGCCCGAGCCGTCTGCGCTGTTTCCGGTCTCATGACCGCCGCAGCGGTCGGCGCACTGCTACAACTGCCCAGCTACTGGGCGGGCGTCATGGGTCTGTTCGTGTTTGGAGTGGCTAACAGTCTGTTCGATGTCGCCATGAATGCACATGCCGTAGAGGTCGAGGCCGCCTATGGGCGGCCGATTATGTCGAGCTGTCATGGTTTTTTCAGCTTGGGTGGGCTCGGCGGTGCGGCGCTGGCGAGCTTGCTCGCGGTCGCAGGCGTCGCAGCGACCACGCACACTCAATGGGTGGCCATCGGTGCGGCCGCCTTGACCATTGTCGTCGTTCCCGCGATGCTGCCGGACCGCGCGCAGACGACCGACGAAGCGGGCTACAGTTTCATGCGGCCACACGGTGTCATCGTCCTGCTCGGCGTCATGGCCGCCCTAGGCTTGGTCGCCGAGGGCGCTATGTACGACTGGAGTGTGCTCTACCTGCGCGAGAGCCTGGCGTCGCCGCAAGCCCTGGCGGCACTGGCCTATGCGTCGTTCTCGGTGGCGATGGCCCTCGGCCGCTTCGCGGGTGACCGTGCTCGTGCGCGATTGGGTGCCTTAACCCTGCTGAGTGTCGGTGGCACGCTGGCCGCAAGCGCGATGCTGGCGGTTTTGCTGATCGGCCATCCTGCGGCGGCGCTGGCAGGTTTCGCGTTAGTGGGACTTGGCATCTCGAACGTCGTGCCGGTGCTTTTTTCATGTGCCTCGCGGGTGCCCGGTATCTCGCCCGCACACGGCATCTCCGGCGCCGCCAGTTTGGGCTATCTTGGCTTTCTGTCGGGCCCCCCCATGATCGGTGCAGTGGCGCAGGTCGCCACCTTGCCGGTGGCGCTGTGCCTTGTCGCATTGTTTGCGGCGGCCCTCGCCGTACTTGCACGCCGCGTTTTGCCTATCATGGGTGAACTCGGAACCAGCACAGACGATAAAGCCAGTCGCTCAGTTCCGGTAGGGCAGGAACCCAGACAGCACGGCTGAGGTGGCCGCATCGAGCCGAGGCCTGTACTCGCAACTAACGATCTTCGCGTCGCGCGCCGAGCCAAGCGAATAGCGGAACTCGCTCGATTCAACGTTTGCGGCAGCGAGGCTTCGCTCTGTCACACCCAGCCGCCATCGACCACAAAATTCTGTGCCGTACACATGGCGCTGTCGTCTGCCGCCAGAAAAAGCGCCATCCTGGCAATGTGCTCTGCCAATACCGGCTGGTTGATGCACTGGCCACGCGCGATATCAGCGCGAGCTGCGTCATCAACCCAGAGGCGCAGCTGTTTTTCGGTCATCACCCAACCCGGTACCAGTGTGTTGACCCGGATGTTGAATGGCCCGAAATCGCGCGCGAGGCTGCGCGTCAGTCCCTGCACGGCAGATTTGGATGTTGTGTAGACTGGCATGCCCCCCTGCTTGAGCATCCAGCTAAGGGAACCGAAATTCACGATGCTGCCGCCACCGGCCTTGCGCATGTCTGGTGCGACGTTGCGAGCAGCAAAGAACTGATGCTTCAGGTTCACGGCGATGCCTGCATCCCACGTCTCCGAGGTGGTCTCCTCAATGGTGTGGCGGCGATCGTTGGCAGCGTTGTTCAGCAGTGCGTTAATGGGACCAAAGTGCTGGCGCACCTTTTCGATGGCACTCTCCAACGCAGCGATGTCTGTCAGGTCAGCATGAACAAATAGCGGGGCGTGCCGCGCTCCGGCCAGTGCGCTCGCCAGCGTAGATCCTGCCGCGGTGTCGATGTCGATGAAGCCGACCTTCGCGCCTTGGGCGGTGAATTGCTCGACAAGGCAGGCACCAATGCTGGTGGCACCTCCTGTGATGAGCACGGTCCGGTCAGTCAGGCTGGGGTATTGGGCAAAGGTTGTCATGAGCGGTTTCTTCACGGTGGATGGGCCCCTCCATGAACCCGCCGGGCGTGTTCATGGACGAGTCTGTAGTCTGGTACGGCGGATTATGTAGTCTTACTTGAATTCAATCAAATGCCCAAAAAAAGGGTTCGATTGCGTTAGAGTTGTAGGATAAATTCCAAGTAATGAATGATAGCTCAATTCAAGTCCATCACACCCGGCGCGAGCCTCTCAGATCAGGTCGCGGATGCGCTGGGAGCCGAGATCCGGGCCGGACGGCTGGCGGTAGGGCACAAGCTGCCGACCGAGGCGGCGCTGGTGGACCAGTTTTCTGTCAGCCGCACGGTGGTGCGGGAAGCGGTTTCGCGGCTCAAGTCGCTGGGCTTGGTCGACTCACGGCAAGGCAGTGGTGTGTATGTCAAGGAAGTGGGTTTTTCGCCGCTCAATTTTGATGCCAAGTCGGCCGTCTCCAAACAGGCGGTGATCCAGATGGTGGAGGTGCGCCGCGCGCTGGAGGCCGAGGTGGCCGGGCTGGCGGCGCAACGGCGCACCCAGGCCGACATCAAGCGCATTGGCAAATCCATTGCGCGACTGGACAAGGCGGTGCAAGCCGGTGGCGACGGCGTGGACGAAGACGTGCAATACCACCGCGCCATTGCGGAGGCCGCGCGCAACCCCTTTCTGATCGGCACGCTGGAATACCTGGGCCAGTTCCTGCGCGGGGCCACCCGCGTCACGCGCGCCAATGAAGCGCGCCGGGCCGACTTCGCGCGCCAGGTGCGCGCCGAGCATGACAAGATTTTGCACGCCATTGAAGCCGGCGACGCCGCCGCGGCGCGCAAGGCCGCGGCGCGGCATATGGACAACGCCATCCTGCGCATTGAGCAGGCTGACCCGGCGTTTTGGCAGCAGGCGGGCGTGCAGTTGGCCAGCCCACTGGTTTCCGGCCTGCCGCCGCGAAACTGACGGGCCGGCAGTTTGGGGTAAACCCGGATGCCGAAGGCTTCTTGAATTTGTATGATAACCTTATAAATTAGGGTTGAAACAGCGATGATGTCGAACCGACTTCAAATGGAAGGAAAGAACCAATGACAACCAACGTAGGTGTGATCGGCCTGGGGGCCATGGGCAGTGGCATGGCGCGCTCGCTGCGCCGCCATGGCAGCCAGGTGCATGTGTTCGACGTGCGTGCCGAGGCGGCGCAAGCCTTTGCCGCCGACGGCGGCGTGGCCTGCGCGTCACCAGCCGAACTGGCGGCGCAGTGCAGCGTCATTGTGTCGGTCGTGGTCAACGCCGCGCAGACCGAAAGCGTGCTGTTTGGCGACGGCGGCTGCGCTGCGGCCATGAAGCGCGGCAGCGTGTTTGTGATGTGCTCCACCGTGGACCCCAACTGGTCGATTGCGCTGGAGGCGCGCCTCGCTGCGCTGGGCATTTTCTACATCGACGCCCCCATTTCCGGTGGCGCCGCCAAGGCCGCCAGTGGCGAGATGACAATGATGACCGCGGGCAAACCCGAGGCCTATGCCGCGGTCGGGCCACTGCTTGACGCCATGGCGGCCAAGGTCTACCGGCTCGGCGATCAGGCCGGCGCCGGCAGCAAGGTCAAAATCATCAACCAGCTGCTGGCTGGCGTGCACATCGCCGCTGCGGCCGAGGCCATGGCACTGGGCTTGCGCGAGGGTGTGGACGCCAAGGCACTGTACGAGGTGATCACCCACAGCGCGGGCAACAGCTGGATGTTCGAGAACCGCATGGCCCATGTGCTCAGCGGCGACTACACGCCGCTGTCGGCGGTGGATATTTTTGTCAAAGACCTGGGGCTGGTGCTGGATGTGGCGCGCGCCAGCAAGTTTCCGCTGCCGCTGTCCAGCACGGCGCACCAGATGTTCATGCAAGCGTCCACGGCGGGCTTCGCGCGCGAGGACGACAGCGCAGTCATCAAGATATTTCCCGGCATTGAACTGCCCAAGAAATCATGAAGAAAATCTTGCTCGGCTGCATTGCCGACGACTTCACCGGCGCCACCGATCTGGCCAACAACCTGGTGCGCGCCGGCATGCGCGTCGTGCAGGCAATGGGCGTACCTGCGCAGCCGCTCGACGCCGATGCCGACGCGGTGGTGGTAGCCCTCAAGTCGCGCACCCTGCCTGTGGATGAAGCCATTGCGCAGTCGCTGGCGGCGCTGCGCTGGCTGCAGGCGCAGGGCGCGCAGCAAATCTACTTCAAGTACTGCTCCACCTTTGACAGCACGGCGCAAGGCAATATCGGCCCGGTGACGGAGGCGCTGATGGACGCGCTGGGGACCGACTTCACCATCGCCACGCCAGCCTTCCCGGACAACCAGCGCACCGTGTTCAAGGGCCATCTGTTTGTCGGCGACGTGCTGCTCAATGAGAGCGGCATGCAAAACCACCCGCTCACGCCCATGACCGACGCCAACCTGGTGCGCGTGCTGCAGGGGCAATGCCGCCGCCAGGTGGGTCTGATCGACTACAAGGTGGTGGCGCAGGGCGAGGCCGCGATTCGCACGCGCATCGACCAGCTACGTGAGCAGGGGGTCGGCCTGGCCATCGTGGACGCCATCTCCAACGATGACCTGCTGCGCCTGGGCTGCGCGCTCAGCGGCATGCCGCTGGTAACGGGCGGCTCGGGGGTCGCCATTGGCCTGCCCGCCAATTTCGGGATTGCGCCTTCGAATGCTGCCAGTGCCCTGCCCGCCGCCACTGGCTTGCAGGCGGTGGTGTCGGGCAGTTGCTCACTGGCGACCAACCGGCAGGTGCTGGCCTTTATCCAGGCGGGCCGGCCAGCCTTCGATGTCGACGCCTTGCAGATCGCCGCCGGGGTCGATGTGACGACGCAGGCGCTGACTTGGGCCGCGCCGCTGCTGCGCCAGGGTCCCGTGCTGATTTATTCGACCGCTGATTCCAATGCGGTCAAGGCGGTGCAAGCGCAGCTCGGCGTGGAAGAAGCCGGCGCGATGGTGGAGCGAACCCTGGCCGCAATCGCGCGCGGTTTGGTGGCGCTTGGCGTGCGCCAGCTGGTCGTGGCCGGTGGCGAGACCTCGGGCGCCTGCGTGCAGGCTTTGAACATCACGCAAATGAAGATCGGCCCGCAAATCGACCCCGGTGTGCCCTGGTGCCATGCCCAAGCCGACGCCGCACCTGGGGCGGACCTGCACCTGACGCTGAAGTCCGGCAACTTTGGCGCCGATGATTTCTTCAGCAAAGCTTTTGCGTTGCTGGCATGACTGAATCACAAGCCCGCGAGGAAATCTGCCGTGTCGGGCGCAGCCTGTTCGAGCGCGGCTACGTGCACGCCACCGCCGGCAACATCAGCGTGCGGCTCGATGAGTCAGAAGGTGGTGGCTTCCTGATCACGCCGACCGATGCCTGCCTGGGTTTTCTCGACCCGGCCCGGCTGGCGCGGCTGGACGCGCAGGCGCAGCAGCTGAGCGGCGACAAAGCTAGCAAAACAATAGCACTACATGGCCATATCTACAGGGCTACAGCCCAATTTGATCCAAATACCCGGTGTGTGATCCACACCCACAGCACACACTGCGTGGCGCTGACCTTGCGCCCGCAGGGTCATGAACGCCCGGAACTGCTGCCCGCCGTGACGCCTTACTTCGTGATGAAGGTCGGCCATGTGCCGGTGATGGCTTATCACCGCCCCGGCGACCCGCTTGCAGCACAGCAGGTCGCGCAGACGATTGAACGTTATGGCCAAGCCGGCACGCCAATTCGCGCCGTGATGCTGTCGCGACTGGGCCCCAATGTCTGGCACGACTCGCCCGCCGCGGCCATGGCCACGCTGGAAGAACTTGAAGAAACCGCCCGGCTGGTAAGCCTGAGTGCATTGACACCCGAGCCCCTGACCGAATCCCAAATTGACGAACTGCGCCACACCTTCGGCGCCCGCTGGTGAACCCTATGCCTAAATTTGCAGCCAACCTTTCCATGCTCTACCCCGAGCTCGATTTTCTGGACCGTTTTGCGGCCGCCGCCCAAGACGGCTTCAAGGCGGTCGAATATCTTTTTCCCTATGCCTATAAGAGCCGCGAAATCGCGGCCCGCCTCAGGGCCCATGGCCTGCAGCAAGTGCTGTTCAACGCGCCGCCCGGCGATTGGGATGCCGGCGAGCGCGGTCTGGCGTGCCTGCCCGGGCGCGAAGCCGAGTTCCGTGCCGGTATCGGCAAAGCCCTCGACTACGCGGCCGCACTGGACTGCCCGCGCGTTCATGTCATGGCCGGGCTGTTGCCCGCGGACAGCGAGCGTGCGACGCTGCGCCCCACCTACGTCAGCCAATTGCGCTGGGCCGCGCTGGAGGCGGCCAAGCAAGGGGTGGATGTGCTGATCGAGCCGATCAACACGCGCGACATTCCCGGCTTCTACCTGAACCGCCAGGACGACGCGCACGCGCTGCTGGCCGAGGTGGGCGCGCCCAACCTCAAGGTGCAGATGGACCTCTACCACTGCCAGATCGTTGAAGGCGACCTGGCGATGAAAATGCGCCAGTACCTGCCCACCGGCAACGTCGGCCATATCCAGATTGCGGGCGTGCCGCAGCGCCATGAGCCCGATCTGGGCGAGCTGAATTACCCCTACCTGTTCTCGGTACTGGACGAATTGGGCTACAGCGGCTGGGTCGGTTGTGAGTACCGGCCGCAGGCCGGCATGAAGCCCGGCGGCACGTCGGCTGGACTGGGCTGGCTGCGGCCCTGGCTTTGACACGGGCCGGCTAATGGGTGTCGCGTTGGTTGTGAAAATAAAGAGTTGAGACGAGCG
>DATKUQ010000349.1:0-3368 GCA_035530495.1 Burkholderiales bacterium | reverse complement strand
GGCACGTTTTTTACGGTGCAGGTTGCGCTGCATGACGGCACCTGGGCGACCTTCGATTCCTACCTTTCGCCCCAGGCCAGCGCTGTCCCGCTGCGGCTGGCGCTGACGCTGCTGATTCTGCTGGGAACCGTGATTGCGCTGTCGCTCATCGCGGTGCGCTGGGTCACCGGCCCGCTGTCGGAGCTGGCGACGGCCGCGGAGAAACTGGGCGAGGACATCAACCGTCCGCCCTTGCCCGAAACCGGCCCGAGCGAGGCGCAGCGCGCCGCGCGCGCGTTCAACACCATGCAGCGGCGCCTGTCGCGCTTCATCTCCGATCGCACGCGCATTTTCACCGCCATGTCGCATGATCTCAAGACGCCGATCACGCGCCTGCGGCTGCGCGCGGAAATGCTGGACGACGAGGCGCTGCGCGCGAAGTTCGCCAGGGACCTGGAGGAGATGGAAGCCATGGTGACGCATACGCTCGATTTCATGCGCGACGCGAGCACGCAGGAACCGGTGCAGCGCGTGGACGTGATGGCGCTGCTCGAAAGCATGCAGACCGATTATCAGGACACCGGCAGCAAGGTCGAGATCGCGGGCAGCGTCGCGCAGCCTTATCGCGGCAGGCCGCTTGGCCTGCGCCGCTGCCTCGGCAATCTCATCGACAATGCGATCCGCTACGGCGGTCGCGCCACGGTCGAGGTCGAGGACGCCGCGGACCGCTTGAGCATCCGCGTGCTCGACGAAGGCCCCGGCATTCCGGAAGACCAGCTGGAACAGGCGTTCGAGCCCTTCTTCAGAACCGAGGCCTCGCGCAGCCGCGACACCGGCGGCACCGGGCTGGGCCTGGGCATCGCCCGCAACGTCGCGCGCGCGCACGGCGGCGACCTGGTGCTGCGCAACCGCGCCGAAGGCGGGCTGGAAGCGATACTGACGCTGCCGCGCACCGCTGCCGCATGAATCGGGCGAGCAGGCAGCGAAACCGGCTAAGCGGCGACGCGGCAGATCATTTCCGTCGGCGCGATCAGGCCGGCGCCGATGTCGGCGATCATATTCTTGACCTTTAGCGCAGCGTTCGCCCCCATGACGATATGCAAGCCCAAGGGCGCCGGCGCCGAAGCTGCGCCGCGCGCCCGCATCTGCGCGAAAACCCCGAGCGCGAACTCGCGCCGGTTCCTTTCCTTCAGCACTTCGAAGCCTTCGGCCTCGAGCCAGCGCCGGTAGCTGGCAGCGTCGGCGATGAAACTCGATTCGGGGCCGCTGGCCCAGGGCACGGGATAGGACAGTGCACCGTCAGCAATGCGCATCACGTCGTAGATACCGAACCGGCCCGAGGGCGCGAGCACCCTGCGCACTTCCGCGAACAGCCTGGATTTGTTCTCGATATTCATGCCGACGTGGAACATGTAGGCGGCGTCGAAACTCCCCGCTTCGAAAGGCAGTGCCAGCGCACTGCCCGACGCGAACGACGCCCGCTCGCCGAGGCCGACGCGCACAGCGAGCGCATTGGCCACGTCGACGTACTCGGCAGACAAATCGATTCCGCTGACGCGGCAGCCGTGTTCACCGGCAAAAAAGCGCGCCGCGCCGCCCAGCCCGCAGCCGATGTCGAGCAGCCGCATCCCCGGCCGCAAACCGAATTCCGCGGCGAATGCGATCGTCGCCGGCCGGCCGCCGACGTGAAACTCATCGACCGGCGCCAAGTCCTTCGGCGTGAGGCGGTCCACATCCTTGCCCGCCGCCGCGAGCGCGCTCAGTATCGTTTGCTCGAGCGAGCCGTGCGCATAGTGCCGGGCCACTGCCTGTTCGCTATCCACCGCGTTACCCTCCTTTACTCGATTCGTCCCTGCCGCGCGACTACGATTTCGCCTTCTCCCAGCGCTGTCCATCCCTCTGCCGTCAGCGGCACGCTCGCCAGCAGGCACACCTGCTGCTCGCCGTCTCTGGAGGAGATCGTCAACCCTTGCGCCGCCACTTCGCCGCCCGCGGGGCAGTGTCTCGCGAGCCGCCACAGCCCAGGCGGCTTGATCGAGCCGTCGCTTTGATAGCGGCGGTCGGCGTGCGCGAACAGCGCATCGCCGTCGCAGGATAAAAAGTTCGCCGGCCCCAGTTCGCGCAGTGTCGCGGCGAAGCCGGCGACGACCCGCCTGCGCTCTGCGAGCGGCGGCACGCCTGCGAAGGACCACAGCGGCCGCAGCGCATCCATCAGCGCGCAGAACGCCTGCTCCGAATCGGTTTCGCCGACCGGGAGAAATCCTTCGGCACGGAAGCGGCGATCGGCTGCGATCCCCTTCAGGTCGCCGTTGTGGGCGAAGCAGTGCCAGACACCGCCCAGTTCGCGCACGAACGGCTGGCAGTTGCGCGAGGCGACGCTGCCCAAGGTCGCCCTGCGTATATGGCTGACGACGAGCGAACTCGAGAACGGATTGGTCTCGATGAAACGCACGCATGCGCTGGATGCCGCGGGGTCTTTCTCCTTGACCAGCCGGATATCGCCCTCTTCGTACCACGCGATGCCCCAGCCGTCCTTGTGCGGCCCGCTCAAGCCTCCGTGGCGCGAGAACTCCTCCAGCGAAAGGCTCACCGTGGTGGGGTGCCGCGCCGACATCGCAAAAAGCTCGCACATGCTTCGTTCCAGTCTGTCTGCTTCCAAACCGACCGCCTTTTGGCCGTCCGCCGAACCGTTCAACTATAGCGTGACAGAATTTCCAGTGCCTGCTTCAGTTCCGCAGGCGCGCCCGCCTTCTCGCCCAAGCGTGATTCGATCATGCATGCGACCAGCGCGTGAAACGACTTGTCGAGCGCACGCCTGGCTGCGGAGAGCTGCTGTGCCACCGCTTCGCAGGATGCGTCCTCGTCGATCAATCGTTGCAGGCCGCGCAATTGTCCCTCGATGC
Source organism: Burkholderiales bacterium (assembly GCA_035530495.1). Taxonomy (GTDB): domain Bacteria; phylum Pseudomonadota; class Gammaproteobacteria; order Burkholderiales; family SG8-39; genus 2-12-FULL-64-23. The sequence continues at coordinate 486 of DATKUQ010000349.1, read as the reverse complement.
GCTTGAGCCGCAGGATCAGCGCCTTCTTGTCCTGTTCCCGATGCAAATGGGTCATCCGCTACCCCTTTCAAGACCGGTCATTTCGCGATTCCGGAGAGCACTGTTCTTGACCTGATTCTATACTGGGGGTAGTATCAATGCAAAGCCTATTTGCGGCCGGAAACACCCCTACCACGAGGAGAGAAGTTCATCATGGCGCACGCAGTCACCATCAATCTGAAGCAGGAAAAGGACTTTCGCTTTGCCATCGATTTTGGCGAGGGCATTCCGGTCCTTTACGGCGACGAAACGCCACCACTGGGTAGCGGCAGCGGCCCCAACCCGACGCACTTGCTCGCCGCCGCTGTCGGCAACTGCATGTCGGACAGCTTGCTGTTCGCGATTCGCAAATTCAAGCAGCATCCGGAGCCGATCCAGACCACGGTGACGGCGACGATAGATCGCAATGCAGCAAATCGCCTGCGCGTGCTGGATATCCTGGTAAAG
>DATKUQ010000348.1:0-3551 GCA_035530495.1 Burkholderiales bacterium | reverse complement strand
AGCTCCTCCGCGGTGCTTCGCGATTACGGCAATCTGTCTGCGTGCAGCGTGCTCTTCGTCCTGGAGCGTGCGCTGCGCACGGGTGCCACGGGACGCCATCTCATGGGCGCGCTTGGCCCCGGCTTCACGCTCTCGCTCGTGGTGCTCGATCTATAGGACGCAGCCAGAAGTGCTCGGCAACAGAGCAACAGCGCCATTCCACGCTCGGGATAAATGGTTCCGATAGCTTCAAGGCTCGCGTCCGCCAACTGATTCAACGGAGAGGGAAATGGCCAAAAGTCCAACCGGACTAATACAGAACTACTTCGACGCTTTGATCAGCAGTTATTTCAAGACCGCGCAAGACGGGCGCAAGCTGTTCTATCCGAGGGTCGTATGGGGCCGCGGTTACGCCATTGCCTCGGAGCAGGACTACGAACGGGTAGTGCGGGAAATCAAGGTTTTTTGGGTCATCGGGCTGGTTCTGTGGTTGATCGGCGCTGTCGCGCTAGGCCCCATCCTAAATGGCTACCTCCCGCTCTTCATCAGCGCAGTGTTTCTAATTATTCTCTACTTCATTGCGGGGGCTCCATATCTGGTGCGTGGCATGCAACCTTCGGACGAAAGGCTGTCGCTGCAAGAGAGCTACACCTCCCAGGCGCTTGCGTACAGTCCGGCGCTGCTGTGGTTATTTGAGATCATCTCGCTTGTCGGTGCGGGTGTCGGTATTGTCATGCTGGTTGTCGATAGCAGTAACTGGCTCACCGCGCTCGCCTGGATCGTCGGTTCCGGTCTCCTCGCAGCCGCTGTTATGTGGATGATCGTCCTGCGGCGACGCGCGAGCCGTCAGTCGGCACCACATTCATGATCTGCGAAAATGAAGCCGGCGTGCGCCGGCCGACGAGGAGGAGTTTCAAAAAGCCTGTTGTTGGAAATGCCGACAGCTTGTTTGTGATTTTTTGATATGCGCGCATCATTTGGCTCACTCCCGCTGAAACTCGTTGCTGTACCCGCTCTGCCTGAAAACAGTTCGCCGAGACGCATGAAGCTTGAACATATTTTGCACGGGGGACTTCAGTGGGTTCACCGGGCGGGACTGTTGCTTGCCGGGAAATGCTGACTCACAGACAGCCGAGGGCTTTCTCTCTTTTCTTGATGGCGAGCACGCTCTGTTTGTCACCGCGTGACATTGGAATGTTGGCTGCATTGTTGTAGGCACAGCCAGCATTGCCGAAATAGTTTTTGGCCTTGGCGGTCTTGAAGCAATAGCCATAAGACTTGTAGATCGAGTTGCGCTGGACCCAGAGATCCTCACAGACACCGGCCCTAGCTGGCGTGGCATTGATGGCCATCCCAAGGCTGGCGCTAGCAAGACCGATCAACGTCAGAGCTGTCGACAAACGCATGGCGTACCTCCATTTGGAACTCAATTCCAAGAGACGATACGCGGCTTTCTGAGTCGCCGAACATGACGTACGTCAATATCTCGATGACAGGGGCGTCCTGATCGCTCCCTGCCGATGTCAGCTCTGGGTTAAGAGACCACATTCCGGCCAGCGCCAAGTTCTGACCACGACGAATTGGCCCAGACACGTGAGAAAGTCGTTATGGAGTAAGTGCGCCACGTTTTGTTTATTGAGAACAGTGGTGTGCGCTTTTGTACCTTTGGACCTACCCCCGGCAGCGCAAGCCAGAGAAACCACCGACAGGCAGGGCCGGCAGGGATGCCGCTGAAAGGGACGCCATGACGCCTTACGCGCAACTGGAGGCGCGCTTCGCGGAGCTGCACCAGATCGGGCATGCGCAAGCCATGCTGTACTGGGACGAAGCGGTGATGATGCCGCCCGGCGGTGGGCCTGCCCGCGGCGAGGCGCTGGCCGCGCTTGCGGTGCTCGCCCACCGGACGCTGACCGCGCCGGAAGCCGGCGACCTGCTTGACGCGGCGGACGCCGGCAAGGATCAGCTCGACGCCTGGCAGCAGGCGAATTTGCGCGCCATGCGGCGGATGCATATTCGCGCAGGTGCGCTGCCTGAGGCGCTGGTGCGCGCCACGCAGATCGCAACGACACGCTGCCAGCAGATCTGGCGCGTGGCGCGGGCTGAGAACGACTGGAACGCGGTCGCCGGCCCGCTCACCGAGGTGCTTGCGCTATCGCGCGAGGAAGCCGCCGCCCTCGGCGACGTGCTCAAGCTCGATCCTTACGATGCGCTGCTCGACTCTTATGAAGAAGGCACACGCGCGAGTGACGTCGCGCTTCTGTTCGACGACCTGAAAAGCTTTCTCCCCGAGATGATCGACCGCGTTGTCGACCGGCAGGCCGAGCCATTGCCTCTGCGCGGGCCGTTCCCGAAGGCGCGCCAGCGGGCGCTCGGCGAAGAGATGATAGGTGCGCTCGGCTTCGACTTTGCGCATGGGCGCCTGGACGTCAGCCATCATCCGTTCTGCGGCGGAGTCCCCGACGATACCCGCATCACCACCCGCTACAACGACGACGATTTCCTGGAGTCGCTCATGGCGGTGCTGCATGAGACCGGCCACGCGCTCTACCAGCAGGGGCTGCCGGCCGCGTGGCGGCGGCAACCCGTGGGCGGCTGCCTGGGTGCGGCGGTGCATGAGAGCCAGTCGCTGTTCGTGGAGATGCAGGTGTCGCGCGGCCGCGCCTTCATGGATTTCGCCGCGCCGCACATCCGCCAGCATCTCGACGGCCGGCAGGGGGACGCGGGCTGGAGCGCGGACAATCTGCATGCGCATTCGCTTCGAGTCGCCCGCGGCTATATCCGCGTCGACGCCGACGAACTCACCTATCCGTTACACATCATCCTGAGGTTCGAGCTGGAGCGGGCGCTTGTAGCGGGCGAGCTCGCCGTCGCCGACATCCCTGACGCCTGGAACGAACGCATGACGCGTTATCTTGGGCTCTCAACGGACGGCAATTTCAAGGACGGCTGCATGCAGGACGTGCACTGGTTCTCCGGGCTGTTCGGTTACTTCCCCACCTACACGCTCGGCGTGCTGATGGCGGCGCAATGGTTTGCCGCGGCGTCCGCGGCCATCGCCGGCCTCGAGGCGCAGATCGAAGCGGGCGCGTTCGCGCCGCTGGTCGGCTGGCTGCGCCGGGAAATTCACGGGCGCGGGCAGCTTAAGACCGCGCGGGAGCTGCTCACCGAGGTCACGGGGGAAGCGCTGGATCCGCGCTATTTCAAGGCGCATGTCGCGCGCCGCTATCTCGGCGGCTGATAGGGGGCGCTTACTTGGCGGCGGCGTAAGTGCCGGCAGGGGACGGGTCGCGGGCAAGCGCGTCGCGGCAGAACTCTTCCATGCGCTTGCCTTGCAAGATCATCGCATGCCGTTCTCTGAAATAGGCGATGCAGCGGCGCTCCGCCTCCGATGCTCCTTCCGCGTATTCCAGGTCGCTGAGCGGGCTGCCGATGTCGCTGAAGTGCTCGGTGTCGTGCACACACAGCCCCATGTTGATGAGGTTGCGGTCGAGAGCGTGAAACGGCGGGTCGATGAGATAGTAGCCGACATGGTCGAAGAACACCGCGGCAATGCCCGGCGACGTGGTGAGCAA
>DATKUQ010000347.1:0-3914 GCA_035530495.1 Burkholderiales bacterium | reverse complement strand
GACAATGTCTATTTTGGCGCGCAGCCGGACCCGGCCAAGCCGTACCAGACCATCGCTCACCCGGGCGGTGTCCAGGTCGACAACAGCGCCTGCGCGCTGTGCCACGCGGCAGGCAGGTTCAGCGACAACAAGGATATTGTCGTCGCGCACAATTTCCCGACCAGGCTTGCTGCGGCGGCGGCCAAGTTCAAGTACAACATCCTAAGCGTCGCGCCGACCACAGCGGGCAGCACGCCCATCATCACCTTCTCGGTGACCGATCCGACCAATGCGAACGCGCCCTACGATATCGCGACCGCCCCCGCGTTCACGGCCGGTACGAACAGCACGCTGACGCTCAAGCTCGGCTGGAATACGCCGGGCACCTTGGATTTCGGCAACGGCAACAGTGGACAGCCGTACGGCCAGCCGGTCAGCATCAATCTTCTGGGCAATGCGGCAGTAGTCGCGGGGGCGACGCCCGGCACCTACGCCGTCGCTTCGCCAGTCGCCATTCCCGCCACGCAGACCGGCACGCTGCGCGTGATGATGGACGGGCACCCCGCCGGCGATGTGACCACCGCCGGGACCTTTACCGACCGGCTGCCGGTGACCAGCGTATATAAGGATTTCGCGATTACTGGGACGGTGACGCCGCGCCGGACGGTGGTGGACATCGCCAAGTGCGATGTGTGCCACGGCACGCTGAGCCTGCACGGCAACAACCGTACTGACCAGCCGGGCGTGTGCGTAATCTGCCATAACCCCGACGCGACCGATGCGAGCCAGCGTCCGTCGACCGCGAGCGTGCTCACCGGCGGCGTCGACGGCAAGCTGGAAGAGTCGATCGACTTCAAGACCATGATCCATGCCATCCATGCAGGCGAGTCCGACAAGGGTGGGTTCCGCACCAAGGGGATCACAATTTATGGCTATCGCGGCAGCGTGAACGATTTCAGTGGGGTGGTCTTTCCCGGAAAACTGAATAATTGCGCCAACTGCCACGCCGGGACTTCCTATGAGCTGACGGGTATCTGGGCCTCGCCGGCGGCCAACGGGATCCAGGGGACCACGACCAGCACGGGCGCTTCGGCGAGCGATCCGGCCGACAACCTGAGGACCTCGCCCATCGCGGCAGTCTGCACGTCCTGCCACGACGGCGCGACAACGAAGATACATATACAGGATGCGACGGTCGGTGGCGGAAGCTTCTCAGCCCTTCAGTCGACGATCGACGCCTCGCCCGAGCATTGCGTGTTGTGCCACGGACCCGGCGCGTTCCTCGACGTCAAAACGGTCCACGGTGTGCAATAAGGGCGAAGGTAAACAAGAACCATGGCAAACGGGCAGACGACGATGACTATCAAGAAACTAATATTTGCCGCGCTGCTGTCCGGCTTCGCATTAAGCGTGGCGGCGGCCGACCAGACGGCCGCTCCGGCGGCATCGACGACTGCTGCCGCGGCGCCCGCCCCTGCGCCCGAGAAGCCGGGCCTGGGCACCCAATACACCGATAAGGGCGCCGACACCTGTCTGATGTGCCACGTCGAGGGCGGCGATTTCCCGGTGTTCGCCATTTTCAAGACCCCCATGGGCAATCCCGCCGTCAAGGGCTCGCCCTTCGCTCCCGGGAACTTGCAATGCGAGGCCTGCCACGGCCCGGGCGCCAAGCACGCCGGCACCGGCGACAAGAACTTCATCAACACCTTCGAGGCGGATTCCTTCCTGACGCCGCAGCAGCGCAACAAGTTCTGCCTCGCCTGTCATCAGGGTGGCGCGCGCATGGCCTGGCAGGGCAGCGTGCACCAAAGGAACAACCTCGCCTGTACCGATTGCCACAAGATTCACGCCGAGCACGACCCGGTACTGACGAAGGCAACCCAGCCGGACGTCTGCTACAAATGCCACAAGCAGCAGCGCATGGACTTCAGCAAACCGTCGGCGCACCCGGTGCGTTTCGGCGAGATGACCTGCACCGATTGCCACAGCCCGCACGGTTCGGATAACGATTTCTTGCTGAAAAAGCCGACTGTGAATCAGCTTTGCTATACCTGCCACGCGGAAAAGCGCGGGCCCTTCCTGTGGGAGCACGCGCCGGTGGCGGAGAACTGCACCCTGTGCCATTCGCCGCATGGAACGGTGCGCCCGACGCTGCTGAAAAAATCGCCGCCCCTGCTGTGCCAGCAGTGCCACTCGGTGAACAACGACCATGCCAACCTGGCCTATACGGGCGCGCAGTTGCCGGGCGGCAGCGCCGGCGTATCGCGCTACCTGCTTGCCGGAAGCTGCCTCAATTGCCATTCGCAGATTCACGGCTCGAACAGTCCAGCGGGGGACAAGCTGATGCGCTAGCCGGCGCGATGCAGTAGCTAAGGGAAGGTTTCAGCGGGGGCTGATGCGCGAAGCGCGTTATACGGGAACCACAACAGGACAAGAACATGAAGACGAAGTTTAAGAGAAGGCTGATGCGCGCAGCGCGTTACGCCGGAACAAAAACCTCAAATCAACTGCTCGTGCTCGGCATACTGTCGGCATTGTCCCCGGCCGCGGTGGCGGACGGCGGCGCCGGGCAGGCTGTCGTCGATACGTCCCAGTGGAAATGCGCGTCCTGCAAATTCGAAGAAGGGGTCAGCGGAACGGTCGACGTCGGAGCCGGTTCGGTCTCGGAGAAATCGACGAAATTCGGCGCCTTTAACGGCCTCAACAAGAAGGGCGGGTATGCCATCGGCGACGCTTCGGTGCGCTATCGCGGCAAGGATGCGAATTACTGGCAGTTCAACGCGGCTAACCTCGGGCTGGACTCGCGCGCGGTCGATGCGGAGGGCGGGAGGCAAGGCCAGTACAAGCTGTTTTTCCATTATGACGAGTTACCGCACTATGTTTCGGATGCGGCGCAGACGCCCTACATCGGCAGCGGCGGCGCTTCGCTGACCTTGCCGGCCGGATTTCCTGCGGCGACGACCGGCGCGATGCCCTTGGCGGCCGCGCTGCAAACGGTAGACATCGGCACGAAAAGGAAACGGCTGGGCGTGGGCGCATCCTGGATTACCACGAGCAACTGGGAGTACGCAGTCCGTTTTCGCCACGAAACCAAGGACGGCACGAAAAGCACTGCCGGTTCCTTCTTCGTCGATTCAGCCCAGCTGGTCGAGCCGGTGGACTACGTTACTGACCAGGTGGACGCCTCGGCCACGTACACCGGCAAGAAGCTGCAGATGAAGTTCGCCTATTACGGCTCGACGTTCCGCGACGGCAATTCTGCGCTGACCTGGCAGGATCCCTATACGCCCATTGCGGGCGAAGCGGCCGGCCAGCTCGCGCTGCCGCCGGATAACCAGTTTCACCAGATCCAGGCCGCGGGTGGATACCAGCTCAGCGATAAGACCCGGCTCAGCGGCGACATCGCCTACGGCCGTATGACGCAGAACGACAGCTTTCTCGCGTATACGCAGAATCCCAATCTGCTGATGCCGAATGGCACGCCGGGTATGGCGAACCCGGGAGGCTCACTGAACGGTCGCGTCGCCACGCTCGATGCCGGTCTGAAACTCTACTCGGCGGTCACCCAGCGCCTGCGGCTGAACGCGGCTTACACGCATAACGCTCGCGACAACCAGACGCCGCAGGCGACTTATCAGACTTTCATCACGGATATGTTTACCAATGCGGCGGTGACCAGAACCAACCTGCCCTACAGTTTCAAGGAGGACAAGTTGAAGCTGAGCGCCAACTACAGGGCGTCGGCCAAATTGAGGGGGGCCGTCGGCGCGGATTTCGATGCGCACCGGCGCACCTTCCAGGAAGTCGACACCACGCGCGACAACACGGTCTGGGGCAAGGTCAGCTCGCAGGTGTCGGACAAGCTCGACCTGACGCTCAAGCTCACGCACGGTAAGCGCAGCAATTCGGGCTACCATGCGGTTAATGACATTGCT
>DATKUQ010000346.1:0-2399 GCA_035530495.1 Burkholderiales bacterium | reverse complement strand
TGACCCGCCTTTCCTTCTGCAAAATCTCGACTTCCATGACCAGTTCACCCAGGCGCCGGTTGGCCTCATCGAGCTGCCGCTCTAGCGGATCGTTCTCGCGTTCCTTGAGGCCTGCGTCAATCCCGGCCAGCGCCCGATCACGCCACTGCTCCAGCTTGTATATCGGCACCGAGACCTCCCGCGAGATGGCATCGACTGGCTCGCCGCGCAATAGGCGCAGGACGACTTCCTTCTTCCGGCCGGCCGACCAGCGTTTCACTTCGGCGGCCGCGCCGGGTTCGCTTCCAGTCGCGCTACGCGCTCCCTCCAGCGACCCCGGCGCAACCCCGCTTGCATCCTTCTCTTTCTGCATATCCGACTCCTTTTCTCAGACACGATTTAACCCCAAATTCGTGTCCAGGAAAATCGGAGGCGGCGCACCGGGCGCCCGGAATGCTTCTATTTAGCGCAATTGATATGCCCCCCGCGGCAGAATAGTTGACGCCTCGATAGAATCTGAACCTTGGGGGCGATAAGGAAGAAGGATGGCTCGATACGGACAAGCATTTAGAGACAGAGCGGTAGCGCGGTTGCTGCCGCCGGAGAGCGCCGCGGTGGAAGTGGTTGCACGCGAGATCGGTATTGGGGCGAGGACGCTGGAGCGCTGGCGCGAGCAGGCGCAGTCCAGGCCCGCCCGCGGGCGGGCCTGGACTGCGGCGGGCCGGCTTGAGGCGGTAATCACCACCGCGGGGATGGACGAAGTGGGCAAGAGCGCGTGGTGCCGCGAGCATGGCCTGTATCCAGGCGAATTGGAAAAGTGGCGTGCGAGCGCCACCGCGTCGCTTGCCGAACCCGAGGAGGCGCGTGCCAGCCCGCAAGCCACGCGGCAAGACAAGAAGCGCATCAAGGAACTGGAACGCGACCTGCTGCGCAAAGACCGGGCTTTGGCCGAGACGACAGCGCTCTTGGTGCTGTCAAAAAAAGTCGCGGCGATCTTCAACAAGGGAGAGGCCGAATGATTGGCCTCGGGGATCGCCAGGCGTTGGCCCGAGATATCCATAGCGCGCATACGGCGGGCGCGCGCTTGAAGCTTGCCTGCGAGACCGCCGGCATCGAGGTGCGCACGCTGCAGCGCTGGAAGACCTCTGAAGGGCTCGTGGCTGGCGATCGCAGGCCGCAGGCCCTGCGCCCGGTACCCGGGCACGCCTTGAGCGAGGCCGAGCGGGCGCAAGTGCTGGCCGTGGTCAACGCGCCGCGCTTTGCCTCTGTGCCGCCGGCGCGCATTGTGCCCATGCTCGCCGATGAGGGCGTCTACCTCGCGAGCGAGTCCACCTTCAGCCGCGTGCTGCGCGAGCACGGGCAAAGCGCCCACCGCGGCCGCGCTAAGGCGCCCAAGGCAATAAGGCCGCCTAGCACGCACATCGCCACTGCGGTGCGCGAAGTGTGGTGCTGGGACATGACCTATTTGCCCGCGCAGGTGATGGGGCGTTGGTTCCATTTGTACCTGATCCTGGACCTGTACAGCCGAAAGATCGTGGGCTGGGAGGTGCACGAGACTGACCACGCCGACCATGCCGCGCACCTGGTGCGCCGCACCGCGCTGTCCGAAGGGATTGCCATGATGGGCACCAAGCCCGTTCTGCACGGCGACAACGGTTCCACGCTCAAGGCCACGACGGTGCTGGCGATGCTCAACTGGCTGGGCGTCAAACCCTCGTACTCCCGGCCCCGCGTGAGCGACGACAACGCCTACGCCGAGTCGCTGTTTCGCACGGCCAAGTACCGGCCTGAGTTTCCCGTAAAGGGCTTTGCCGACCTCGACGGCGCTCGTGCCTGGGCGGCTGGCTTCGTGCGTTGGTACAACTTTGATCATCGTCATAGTGGCATTCGTTATGTCAGTCCGGCTCAGCGCCATGCGGGCGAGGATCACGCAATCCTGGCTGCCAGACATGCCCTGTACATCAAGGCGCGCGAACGAAACCCCGCCCGCTGGTCCGGTAACACACGTAACTGGTCGCCTGTAGGCGCCGTAACGCTCAACCCCGAACGCGACTGCATCATCAAGTCCCATTCGGTTAGCAACGATATTCAGCCGTTGGCTGCATGATTGAGGCGACAACTACCTTGACTCGCGCCGGGGAGGAAGGTTTACTTACTAACCGGCCGGGTGAAGCTGTAAACTTTCGTGAATCCAGGGATATCCATGACCAGCAGCAGAGCGAATATGAAGAACAGAACGCCAACGCATTCACCACCCGCCGGCAGGGCGTCAATTTCGCTTGCGACGGCCGGCACCTCGTCATCGCTCAACGCGGCGATTCGCGCTTTTTCTCCTGCGGGGGTAACGCCGATTTTTTCCAATCCGATACGCACGTTGTCGTGCGCCAGATAGCGCTGGAATTTTTGCCGCGGTGAATCTG
>DATKUQ010000345.1:0-2030 GCA_035530495.1 Burkholderiales bacterium | reverse complement strand
GTGCTCGGCACGGTCGATCTCATGCTCAGGCTGAAGCAGGGCTCGCTGCCGCGCTTGTCGGAGCGCCTCGGCTACGGCGTGCGCACCAACTCGGAGGCGCTGATCCCGGTGACCGTGCCCGACGGCAAGTCGGTGTTCTCCGACGGCGTCGCGATCGGCTCCATCCTGCATACCGACGAGCACTCGCATCTGGAGCCGGTGCGCTACTCCGCCGGGTCGGGCTTCTGGCGCCTGCTGATGGGACCGCGCGTCTACCATCGCAGCGGCTGGGTGCGCGCGCTCAAGCTGCTCGGCGACTGGCTGCGGCACCCGTTGATGAATCTCAAGGTTCTGTTCGTGGACGACTGGGCCAAGCGCACCCAGGTGCTGCTGTACATGCGGACCGTGGACAGAACGCTGCGCATGGTGCGCGGCCGCTTCGGCCTTTCGACCAGGCTGGACGTGGGCCCCGCGCCGACGCCGTTCATGCCCGAGGCGATGGACCTGTCCGAGCGCTACGCCGCCATCGTCGGCGGCAAACCGGTGGCGATGGTGAGCGAGACCGTGCTCGGCATACCGTCCACGGCGCACATACTCGGCGGCGCCTGCATGGGGCGCGACGCGTCGGAGGGCGTCATCGACGGCGACAACCGCGTGTTCGGCTATCGCAACATGTATGTCTGCGACGGCTCGATGATTTCGGCCAACCCCGGCGTCAACCCCTCGCTGTCGATCACCGCGATCAGCGAGCGCGCCATGAGCCGGGTGCCGCCGCGCGCCTAAGAGACGGCGCTTATCTCCCGTAGCGCAATTTCCCGGACACGGCGCGAGAAGGCCATGGTGAGATGTCCGACGCCATAAAGCTCGACGAGCTTGGCGCCCGCGAGCGCCGCGCTGTCGCGCGGCGAAACGATATTGTCTTGATGACTGAAGACTGAAACCACCGGAATCGCGATCAGGTGCTGGTTAAGCAGTCTCAGCCAGGCGCTGCCGGGGACCATTTGGCTCGCGTTTTCGCCCGCACCCAGGCGCGCCAGCGCCGTCCCGTGATGCGGCGTGCCCAACGTGATCAGCGCGGCCACGCGGGCCGCGCCGTGCTGGCGCAGGTACGCGCGCGCCGCGAGCCCACCCATGCTATGCCCCAGGATGACGACTTTTCCCGCTCCGGTTGCCGCGCATATCTCCTCGATGCGCCGCGCAAGTCCGTCGCAGTAACTGTCGATGCCGGCATACACGGGTTCCAGATTGTGGCTAAACGTCGTGAGCCCGTGCCGCTCGAAGAACCGTTGCAGAGGCAGCATGAAGCCGCGATTGCAGATGTAGCCGTGCAGCAGCAGCACCGGCAACTGGGCCTGCGCGGGTGGGCACGGCCGCTGCGCACGCGTGAACAGCGCCTCGAACGGCTGCAATAGGGTATAGAGGGCGATATAGGCGCCGAGCTCGGCAAAATACGTCCTCAGCCAGCCGCCGAAGCCGATACGGTTGCCGGGCGGCTTCGCGTCGTAGCGTCCCGCCAGCGCGAAAGTCAGGGCGATGCCCAGGGCGCGGATCCCAAGCGCGAAGCCCAGCACGAACGTGCCCGCCGCCAGCGTCGTCCAGCCTGCGCCATGCACCAGACTCCAGCCGAACGCGATATAGATGATCAGCTCGATCAGCAGAAGCCGGCGCAAGGCGCGCGCAAGCATGGTCAGATCCCCGCCGGATTTGATCGTGCGGCCCTGGGCAACGCGGCCGCTGACCCGCGCGCCCATTCCGGCATAAAATCAGCACGAGCGGAGGCAGGAGTCATGACCAGGATAAAAATTCGCCGCGCGCATGCGTTCTCACCCGCGCACCTGCGCAAGGCCGCGGACAATATGGCGGCCAAACTGAACGAGGTGTTCGACATCGAATTCGCCTGGGAAGAGGACGTGCTTCGTTTCCGGCACTCCGACGTGCAGGGGCAGCTGGCCCTGCGACGCAAGGAAGTGGTGATCGACGCGCAGCTGAGCCTGGTCCTGGCATTGATGCAGTCGAGCATCGAGAATTCGATACACGAGTACCTGGACCGG
>DATKUQ010000344.1:0-2419 GCA_035530495.1 Burkholderiales bacterium | reverse complement strand
CCCCTGGCAGCGCCGCTATTTTTTCTTCTTCGGCTGAAGGATAGTGCCCTTGCAGCGGCGCGCGCCGCAGCGACACTGGTATAAGCGCTTCAGCTCGGGCGTATGCCTTTCCTCGAGCTCGATGCGGTAGTTGTAGCTGAGCTCCTCGCCCGGGCGGATCGCGCGCAAGGTCTCGATGTAAATGCGATCGTCATCGTCCACGGCCTCGCAGTTGGGCGCGCAACTGTGATTGATCCAGCGGGCGCTGTTGCCACCCGTGGTGGCGTCGATCACCATGCCGTCGTCGAGTGCAAACAAAAAGGTATGTGGGTCGTCGTCTTTGGCATAGCGTTTATCCGCCTGCGCCTCGGTCAGGCGCTCGCCCTTGTACTCGATCAGGCGCGTACCGGCCGGAATATGCGTGGTGGCGAATACGCCTTTGCCGTGTATTCCGGAATTGCGCACGACGAAGCGGCGGCGCACTTTGCTCTTTTTGGTAACCATCGATCTCGCGGGTGGGGTTGTAAGCAGGGCTGGGATTTTAGACTATTTCGCAGAGCGGCGGCTGCTTTTCCATGCGCATGACGGTAGACTTTCGAGATTATCCACCCTACCGGAACCGGAATATGCACACGCTGCGCACTGCCGAAGAGCGCTTTCTCGACCTGCCCGCCTACCCGTATGCGCCGCGCTACGCGCAAGGCCTGCCCGGGTTCGATGGCCTGCGCCTGCACTACCTCGACGAAGGTGGACCCGACGCCGCCGCTACCTGGCTATGCCTGCACGGGCAGCCGACCTGGTCTTATCTGTATCGAAAGATGATTCCGCTGTTCGTCGCCGCCGGCGGGCGCGTGATCGCACCCGATCTGTTCGGTTTCGGAAAATCGGACAAGCCCGCAGACGAAACCTTCTACACTTTTGGCCGCCATCGCGATGCGCTCGCGGCCTTGATCGAGCGTCTGAACCTGAGCAATATCACGCTGGTGTGCCAGGACTGGGGCGGGCTCCTCGGTCTGACGCTGCCCATGGACATGCCGCAGCGCTTCAAACGGCTGCTGGTCATGAACACGGCGCTCGGCACCGGCGATCAACCCTTGACCGAAGGCTTTGTCGCGTGGCGCGCATGGAATAACAAGAATTCCGACATGGACATTGCAAAGCTCATGGCCCGCAGCTGCCCGCATCTTTCCGCTGCCGAATGCCAAGCTTATGCGGCGCCCTACCCGGACGCAAGCTACAAGGCGGGCGTACGCCGATTTCCCAATTTGGTGCCCGACCGGCCAGATGCCGAAGGTGCGGAAATCTCGCGGCGAGCGCGCAGCTGGTGGCAAAGCCAGTGGTCGGGGCAGACGTTCATGGCCATCGGCATGAAGGATCCGGTGCTCGGAGCACCGGTGATGCATGCCCTGCGCAAGCTGATCCGCGGCTGTCCGGCGCCTTACGAGCACCCAGACGCAGGCCACTTCGTGCAGGAATGGGGCGAGGACATAGCACGACGCGCGCTGGCCGCGTTCGCTCGAAACCGGCGCAAATAGGGTCGGCCTGCGGCCGCCGAGGCGTATAATCGACGCTTGGAGTTCAATATGCGCATCGAAGCACACGTACACGGCACAATCCCTTTGCAGCCCGAGACCAGCTTGTCCCAAGTGGAAAGCGCGTTGCGTCCATGGCTGCGTTATATTGACGAGGATAGCCTTGCCGACGCACGCAGCGTCTACGAGGATGAACCCGGTTTCAACTTCGACTCGAAGAGCAAGACCCTGGAGATCTGCTGGACCGGCGACGTCGGCCGCGGCTTCCGCGAATTGATCGAGGAAGCGCTGCAGGCGCTCTGTCCGTATACCGAGTCGGCCGCGGAAATCGAGGTCAGCTATTACCACGATGACGGCCAGGACGAGTTCGGCATGGTTTTCGTCGGCCCCACGCCGCAATCCATCCATGAGCGCCAAAAAAGCCGCATGATCGACGATGTATCGGGCCTGCTGGCGCGCCATTTTACCGAAGCGGAGATCGGCGAAGTGGCGGCGCTGGTGAACCAGTTGTTCGAGCGGAACTGGAGCGAGAAGACCGGCGACACCCAGTCTGGCTCGACCACAGCCGGGCGCGGACTGACACCGGCGCAGCGCCGGCGTTTGCATTAGTCGTTTGGTTTCGACATAACTTGGCTGCGCCAAGTTAGCCTGCGCCGCGACAAACGGCGCGACCCGCGATACGCCGATGCATGGCGTGGAATAATTCGAATCGCTGTTCTGCCATTGGGCGTGACGCCGCTTGTTGTCGTATCGAAAGCGGATGATCATCGGTAGAACCCAAAAAGCAAAAAGCCCCGACCTGGTGGTTGGGGCTTTTTGTTTTAGGGACCTGACGATGACCTACTTTCGCATGGGTAATCCATACTATCATTGGCGCGACACCGTTTCACGGTCCTGTTCGGGATGGG